>JAUVKN010000202.1 GCA_030596245.1 Bacteroidia bacterium
AAAAACATCCCTGACAGCTTCCAGGTAGCCATATCCGAATTCAGTATCAGGTTCCAGGTAACTCCCTTCCGACCACTCATTCCAGGAGTTGATGGTGACCAGTTTCACCTGATCGGGGTGGCTGTCTAAATAGGCCTTGGCTTTTTCCAGGTAGATCTTGAAGTTGCCGGGGTTTACCCCCTTCTTCAGGCATGCTTTATACTCATAAAACCGGGAGTTGGTGTCCCAGTCGGTGGATACATGGGGGAAGTAGGGAACCGAGAAGGTTTCATCCCACTCATCCCAGCTTGCAATGGCAGTATTGCACCAGTCGATGTAACTGTCAACAGGTTTTGAAAGGTGGACATACTGGTAGTTGGTAAGGCTGTTGATGCCCAACGCCTCAATGGTATTGTTCTGGGTAACTGTTTTGTCTCCCGGCACATTAGATCCTGTTTCGGGGATGTTGTTCCATAAAATGGCCTGGAGATGCAGTCCGGGAAATCCTGCTTCTTTCACCTTTTCGCGGAATGAATCCAGCGCATCCCTGGTCTGCTTTACTCCTCCAAGTCCGTGGATCAGGGTGCCCAGTTCGTAAATTGAGAAAACAGGTTTGCCATCGATCTTATAATAAGAGGGGTGATGCAAATATTGTGCAATGACCCGGTCAGTAACCAAATCAAAATTTTTCCGGTCCACTGCACCCAGCCAGATGGTGTCAAATTCATGGGAAAGCCGCTTGTCCCAGAGTGTGGTGGCTGCATGATTGGCCCACATAAGATAGAATTCAATCTGGTCATTGTTCTCTGCACCCAGGAATCCTTCGTTGATGCACTCTTCCAGGAAAGGTTCCCCTTCATACCAGTACCAGTCAAAGATCAGTACATTAACGCCATGGGAGACAGCAGCATCAATCTTTTTCTCCATCACTTTCGGATCGGTTTCATCCTCATAGCCCCAGCTGGGTACCCGGGGTTGCCTGTGTCCCTCATATTTCGGGGTGGCATTGTGGATGATTTCCCACTCTCCTTCAGTACCGTCAAAGAATTCTCTCCAGCGGGGTTCGTCATGGTATGCCGGCCAGTAGTATGCCGCCACCTTATAGGGTTGGTCTGATTTAGCCTCTTTTTTTGTGCCTGACTGACAGGAGGGGAGAACGGCTAATACAGATATGGAGAGCATGGCCAGCAATAGTGGCAGGTAATTGAGTTGAGGTTCTAGAGTTTTCATCACTGGGTATTCAGGTTAAATGCTGTTATGGTTATTGTGGTGGTTCATAAATATCATAGGGCAGTAAAGCATATTCTTTTAAGGGGTATTATGGATTGCATTCTTCAGTAGAGTTAAAATAAATCAGGGCGACCGAAGTCGCCCTGATTGTATTTAAGATATTGGTTGCCGGTTAATTCTTCACAAACCGGAAGAGGGTTGAGTTCTGGTCGCTGTCTATCACATTGATGATGTAATAGCCTTTAGCCAGACCTTCGATAGAAACTTTAACAGGATCGTTTACTGCTTCTATCACTTTTATTTTCTGTCCGGTAATACTGGTCAGATGGATGGTTGAACCTTTTGTCAACCCAGTGATGAACAGCACGTCACTGACAGGGTTCGGATAAATGCTGATGCCGTTGGCCATCATATCCCGGGCACTTACCTTCACATCGAGTGCATAGAAGACTTCAGTCTCTTCATCTTCAGCCACAACCTTGACCTTGTCATCTGAGGTAACCACGCCCTCCACCTTCACATTATCTGAACCATCCAGAAGCGTGATGATTGCTCCCGGCGCAGGTGCCAGATTTGCAAGGAAATCATCCACCACTGTTCCGGCAGGAATGTCACTGATTCCCAAAAGGGTTTCGTCCACAGTATAGACATCGGAAGTAACATAAGCCAATGTACGCAGTGGAGCACCAAGGAACCGGATGCTGTAGTCCACATACATGCTCTGATCCTCTGATGTGACCCTGAGGATGTCGTCCTCGACCACATACCCTGAGTCACGCTTAAATTCAGCCTTGTCCAAAAGCTCTATGGTAGCATTTCCGCTTGGAACCAGGTTCTCCAGGAAGATATGTGTCAAAACTCCTTCGGGTACCAGAGAGATTACAAAGTTCTCCTGTGCAACATCGTAGATATTGGAAGTCACCCATGCATCACTGGCTGAGATGTCCAGCACCAGTTCATATCTGATAATGGTTGTCTGGTTCTGTGCAACCACTTCAAAATAGAGCTCTCCCATCACCACTGTACTTACCATGAGCGTATCAGGATTAAGAATCTGCAGCGGAACAAGGTTGTTGTCTTTATCAACCACGTTGAGCACTGCAAGTTCGGGCTTAACTACCATATCCAGCACTTCGGCAATAGTTGATCCCATTGCAATGCCCTCGATGGTTCCCGTCTCACCACCAGTGGTTATGGTGAGTTCCGTGGAGGTAAGCTCGGCGTTGTCATCCAATCCGCCTGCTGACACGCCAAGGAGATATTTGGTGGTGTTCACCATATCTTCTGACACGACCATCAGGGTATCTCCATCGGTTATGTCAGCACCGCCTTCAAGTACCAGGCCTGTAGTTGCGCTGATCACAGAGAGATCCTGGCCTGTGTCGGCCTTGATGATGTTCCCCATCATCTCATCTGCTGTCGATCCTATGGGTACTCCGGAAATATTGAGATCTCCTATAAATCCTGGATCCACAATATAGGCTTTGGAGGTCACTGTGGACATGTATATGGTGATCGGATCATGGGAGTAGTTACCAAGATCTTGCGACATAATGTCATTATTCCATTGTACATCAGGATCTGCCTGGGACATGACTGTCCAGTCGCTGTCATCCTCATTGGTTCCCCAACCGCCTTGCTGTTCCAAATTGGGTCTCCATGCATGTGGCTTCAGCGCACTTTGAAATCCATTATCCCAAGTGCGGCCTGCCACAAGCCAGTTTGCTCCCTGAACATAATCACCCCAGAGGTCGACCAATTCAAAATCAGCAGGGTCAGTGGGTGGTTTGGTTCCTTCAAGTACGGCAGGATTTAGGATCTTAAAGACCATGATGGAGTTAGTACACCATGTGAACGGAATGGTTTGGTTGTAATTGAAATCCATCTCACCATGATCATTCTCAAGGAACTGGCTCCAGTGAATATCCACCTCTTCATATTTGTACATATGTGCGCCCGGGGTTTCCGGATCAAACTGCAAATGGTTGAACCTTCCCATTATAAAGGTTCCGCCCGGCTCCACGATGGGATCCACATTGGGGTCGGGTAACACAGTCATCGGACTACTCTTCCACTCTTCAAATGTTCCCCACTTAAAGCCCGGGATATATTTTCTGTAACGGACCACCCAGTCAGTCGTGTCAGCGCTTGCATTCCGGGCTAAAACCTCTGCCGGAGTCCCTGCCGAAGCTGCAAGCTGGAACATATAATTCTCCAGGTTCAATGGCTGGTTGCCCACATTGGAGATCTCAATAAAAGCAGCTTCAGCCTGGCAGATGCGCCAGACAATCTCTGATATGATCGGGGTTGCCGTGTAGGGTTGGAGGTGCTCATAAAGCTTCTCCATTTCAAAGGTGATGCTGTACACATTTTGCTCTATATCAGTCTCGGTTGTATCCTGGGAGGTAACGGTTATGGTGGTGGTCATATCCTCCCTTGCACCGTTGAGTGTGGTGGCCCTCTCTACTATCACAGTTGAATTCAGGCTACTCTTGAAGTATGAAAGTGCAGGCACACTGGTTGTACCAAAGGGTACGGTGACTGTATAGGCGAGGATGCCAGGATCGAATCCGGGAATGGTATCTCCATTCATCCATCCCGCATATTCCGGAACATCCGGCCATGTGATTGCGGAAAGGAAAGCGTTGGTACTCTTGGATATGTGCTCAATTGAAAGGTAGTAGTCCTTCGTTGTTGTTCCGTTCTCTGCTGTAACCCTCAATATATCTCCTTCCATCAAATCTACCCTTTCCATACCATCCACAAAGATAAATTCGCTTGAGGCATTGGGTGCAATCTCAATATTTGAAAGCAGTGTATCCTTCCGGACCGCATAGGGCAGGTTCATAATGGTATCCATCACCGGAATATTTTCCGTGATTTCAAACTGTTGCAGCAACCTTCTGTCCTCAAGGGGGGTGGGATCAGGCCGGCTCTCGCCAGGCCCAAATGGGGAGCCATGTAAGTAGGACATGTAAAACTCATCATCAAAGGCTCTTGTTGGGAGCGCCAGGGCATTATCGACGGCTGCATCTTCAACAATGATTTTATATGCCTTATGAATCAATGTATTGCCGAAAGCGTACACGTTCAGTGTATCTCCGGTCTGGCATGCAGCAGAGGCTGTATCACTGGTTGTTTCCACATAGTTCCAGGCCATGCCGTTACCCCATACAATTTCATCAAATATGCCTTGAGAGTGATTACCAGTCACATCCCAGGTTCCTTTTCTGACCCCCCAGGGCATGGTAATGGTCCCTGCATTATGATCAAAGACGAGTTTCCCCGGGGTCTTGGATTCCATGCTGATATCGTACACACCATGGTTCCCCACTGAGCTATAGACCACTGGGTTCCAGTTGTTGGTCGGATCATAGGGGACAGGCATCCACTCAGAATCTGAGAGGTCAGTGCCCCTGGCACTGTTCCAGTCCGTGTTGCCTTGGGTGATGTTGGCTTTTCGGACAAGTATATGGGTCCGGTTGGCTGCTTCAACACCGGCCACGTCAGCGGCCACATTCCTGTAGGTACTGTTGGTAGCCGGATCAATCCAGTTGTCGATGGCATCAACCATAACAGAGTCTGTGGGTGAGCTATGCCACCACAATGCCTTACCTTCCTCACCGTTGGGATTTCTTACAAACCATACCATCAAACTTGCACTGTCATCGACTACATCTTCGTCCCAAGCTTCATTTGCATAGACATGAAAACCTGCTATATCAACCAGTCCCTGCCGGTGTGTGGGATAACCATCGTCATCCTTACCTTCCCATCTTCCGCAAACGACAAACGACTCGCCAGGAGCCAGAAAGGCATTCGAATCATCCAGGTAATGCCTGAAACAGATATTCGTATTTACATGGTTACCACCTAGTGGATATTGATGCCACCATCCATAATGTTTGAATGTAAACTCACGAAGGTCGATGGTTGCAGACGCTTCCATGTTGGTAAACTCGTAGTAGTGTGCTGTCCCATTGCTCGGCGTCGCCACCTCCGAAAAGATGAGTTTGGGCTCCTGGGCAAATACCGTGAGGCAAAGCCCGAGAAGTAACGCTGATAGCAGTAATAGTTTCTTTCTCTTCATAACAATTAGTTTTTGTGAATAAAAGTTGATAAGTGTAAATTTATGAGATAAAAGTATTAGCGAGGGGTCACTCTGCCCCGATTCATTGTCTATCATGGGTGAAATTTTATTAAATTGTTACCATTACTAACTGAAATGTTACCGGAAGCTGTTACATATAAACTTCAGCCACGGATTGTTCTATTGGTCGAAAACCTCATCGATTGCTTCTAAATAGGCCAAATGGTGTATAGTATCCGGCTCCAGATAACTCCCTTCTGTCCATTCATTCCAACAGTTGATGATAAATGTATTCTGAGATTCCGGATGGCTGTCAAGGAAGGCTTTCATATCCAAAAGGGCATTTTTAAAATTCTCGGGTGTATTGTCAACAATGATCCCTGTATAGGGATACTTCAGTTTTCTGAAGGATTCTTCCTGGTTGGTCCGTGGACTGCTGTCCCAGCCCATGGTCACATTCGGGTAGTAGGGAAGATCCATCTCACAGGAGAATTTTGCAGCATAGTCAAAATACCGTTTTTTAACATCATTGTATGCATGGGTGGGAAAGTCAGGAGTTACATGATGAATCCAGACATATGAAGTTGTGGAGGTAAATCCAATCCCGGTTAAAATCCCTTCAATTTCTTCCTGGGGGATGATCTCCTCAGAGGGAAGAATGGTTCGTCCCCAGATCACGGCATTCAGGTGCAGGTCCTTGAATCCGGCTGCCTTCACCTTAGTGCGAAATAGTTCCACTCCCCTTGCTGTAGCCTCCAGGCTCCCGAAAATCTCCAGAAATCTGGTGAGGTCGTAAACAGAGAAATACGGCGCATTGTCGATCAGCCAGTAACTGGGGTGTGTAAAGTATGTCTTGATCAGGTAATCGGTCATCTTATCCCAGGTAGTTTCGGATATTTTTCCAGGATAGATCAACTCCGGGCCGTCTTCATCCATTAATTCACTTGAATCGGTCGGGAAGAGTTCTATCCAGTTGTGATTGGCCCACATTAAACCAAAATCGATCATTTGATTGTTATCGGCACCGAAGAAACCTTTTTCAATGGCCCCTTCCAGGAACGGGCCATCGTCGAAATAATACCAGTCAAATACAAAAGCATCCACGCCATGTGATGCTGCTGCATTGATCTTCTGTTCCATCTGATCCGGATCAGATTCATCGGTGTATCCCCACGCTGGGACCTTAGGCTGATTGTGTCCCTCGAACCTGGGCCTGGCCTCTTTTACAAGTTCCCATTCTGTCCATCCATTACCGTATCGCCTGATATTTCGTGCATCCGGATGATAATTGGGGAAATAATAGGTGGCAACTGTATAGTCATCGGACCCTTCATCCCTGTTGGGTTTGGTCATATCATTTGATTTTTTCGAGGAACAGGAGGTAACCAAAAACAGGATGGTTAAAATGCTGAAAATGGAGTTGGATTTGTTCATATATAATTCTCGTATAGTTTCTGGTTTTAAACTCAATATCAAAATTAAGGAATGATTGATTACCCATGTATTCGGTATGCAGGTCTAATGGGTACCAATCGGTGCTGCTTTTTATTGATTTGTTACTTTTATTACGCGAAATGATACAAGATCACCACGCCCGGAGATAGCATTGGAATCATTTTGTTAAATATGTTACTTTTGAAAGCATGATGAGAGCATCCGGTGGAAAAGTCATTGTGATTCTGATTGGCGCACTTCTGATGACAGCCTCCAATGTATTGTCTCAGAAGGATATAACTGAATTCGGTCATTTGACCCTGGAGGATGGCCTTTCAAATTTAAGGGTTGATGCCATTGTTCAGGATTATTTGGGATACATATGGTTCGGCACAAAGCGTGGTCTATGCCGGTACAACGGATATGACTTCAAAGTGTTCAAAAGCAATACCTTTGATGCCACTTCCCTCCGGTATCACCAGATCACATCTTTATTTGAGGACCGTGACCATGACCTGTGGATCGGTGCCTGGGCCGGAGGACTTCATATGTATAACAGGGATCAGGATAACATCCGCAGGATTCATTTTGCCCCAGGTAACGTTATTGATATTTCCCAGGACACTGAGGGATATATATGGGTTGGTACGAGTTCCGGGTTACATAAATATGATAAGTTGAAAGACAAACCAACATCATACCATTTCTGGTCCCGGGAGGGAACCTATGAAAGGGAAGTATTGAATATTATTCAGAGTGAAGGAGAAACCTTTGTGAATATTTCCGGACTTGGTATTCTCAAGTACAATCCTGAACAGGATGATTTTAGTACAGTCCTTCTGATCGATGAGTGCAAGTCGCATGGAATCAATGATATCAATGAGGTATTCGTCTATAACAGCCAGACATTCTGGTTGGGGACAGATCAGGGGTTGTTCAGATTTTCACCGGCTCAGGATTTCAGATTGGAGAGGATACTGGATAATGAACATAAGGGAATTTACCATAGCATCACTTTCATCATCAATGAATCCTATAAAAACATCTGGATTGGTGCTGATGGGTTATACAAATATGACATCATTGAAAATACCTTTACACAGTATGAACACGATATCAATGATGAA
>JAUVKN010000222.1 GCA_030596245.1 Bacteroidia bacterium
GGTTGGTGGAAGTGGGTAATGAACCGAAAGGCAGGCTTCTGGAAGTAAATGCCCAGCTCTCGTCAGGAAAACTGGCCCTTACCCAGGCCATCAATGCCAGGGAGATTGCCAGGTTAAAACTGATGCACATTATGAATCTCACGGACAACTCCAACTTTGAGATAGAGAAACCGGTTCTTCCTGACCCTTCCGATGTGGAGATCCCTGAACTGGATTCAGTCTTTATGTATGCCGTGGCCAATCTGCCCCAGATCAAGAGTGCTGAATATGGCATCGAGACCCAGGAACGTTACCTTGCCATGCAGAGGGGACAGCGATCGCCCAGACTCTATGCCAGGGGACTTTATTACTCCAACTATAGTGACGGTCTCGTCAATCCGGAGGATCCTGATCCCAGTAATCCCACCATGGATTATCCACTGAATGATCAGATCTCTAATAACCAGTACAGACAGGTATCCATGGGGTTGCAAATCCCGTTTTTCAACAGGTGGCAGGTTCAAACCAACATCAACAAGGCTAAAATAGAGCTGCAGGATGCAGAGTACCAATACAGCATTGCAGTATTGGAACTGCAGCAATCAATCCAGCAGTATCACACAGAAGCAATGGCTGCCATGGATAACTATACAGCGGCCCGGGAAGCAGTGGCCAACAGTGATGAAGCTTACAGGTTTGCAGAAGAGCGCTTTAAAGTGGGTACAGGTACATCTCTGGAGCTTCAGGAAGCCCGCAATCAGCTCTATACCTCCACCTCCGACATGATCTCCTCCAAGTATGTGATGATCTTTTATACCAAGATCCTGGATTTCTATATGGGCAGGAAGATCGAACTTTAGTCAGCCCGTTCACACCTGAAGCTGATCCCTTTGAGACAGCAGCTCTGTTTTTCTGAGGAATACTTTTTCGCTTCCAAAGTATCCCTCAGAATTAATCAAAAGGGTTAGCCCGTTCATATACCACCTCTCCACCCGAATAGGTGGTCAGAACCCTGATGTTGAACAGGTCCTCTTCCGGTGCGGTCATGAGGTCGGTGCCGGTTACCACTAAATCAGCCAATTTCCCAGTTTCAATGGAACCTTTCATCTCCTCTTCAAATCCCGATTTTGCCGCCCAGATGGTCATGGCCCGCAGCGCATCCTTGCGGCTTATTGCATTCTCCATCTGGAAACCGTGTTCCGGGGTTCCCCATTGATCTTTTCGGACGGTGGCTGCATAAAAACCAAACAGGGGATTGATCTGCTCCACCGGGAAATCGCTGCCATTGGGGATCCATCCGTTCTGCTCAAGCAATTTCTTGTAGGCATAGGCGCCTTCCATGCGTGCCGGTCCCACCCGCTGTTCTGCCCAGTACATATCTGATGTGGCATGGGTCGGTTGGACAGAAGGAACGATGTTATAATCCCCGAAATAGTGAAAATCGTCCGGATGGATGATCTGTGCGTGTTCAATGCGCCAGCGACGATCATTTTTCCCACCCAGTATGCCGGCATAGATCTTCAGGGTCTCCCGGTTGGCAGCATCACCGATACAGTGAGTTGCCACTGCATAGTTGTTGTCATATGCTTTTCTGCAATACTCCTCCAACAGATCCAGCGGAGTTACAAAAAGCCCGTAATTACCCGGGTCATCCGAATAGGGTTCGATCATGCGGGCCCCTCTTGACCCCAGGGCGCCATCGGTAAATAGTTTAATGGTATTCACCGAAAGGTGATCGGTCCGATAAGATCCCTGCTCCACAAAGTGAGTGAAATTCTCTTTAGAAGGAGTGAGCCAGGCATTTATGCGGATTTGTAGTGACCCGGCACCATTCAGTGAATCGATCAACAGTACTACATCCCTTGACAGTCCCGCATCACACACGGATGTTAGTCCCACCTGGAAGCAATTCCTTTCAGCCTGTTGCAGTGCCTGGATCATCTCATCCCGGGTGGGAGCGGGTACTTTCGATCCAACCAGTCCAATGGCATTGTCTATGAGGATCCCATTGGGAACTCCATCGGTCAGCATCACCGTACCACCCTCCATCCTGGTTCCGGCAGTAATACCTGCAAGATCCAGGGCAAGGGTATTTGTCCAGGCAGCGTGACCATCGATCCGTCTCAACAGGATGGGAATATCCGGAAAGTGTTCATCCAGCATGCTCCTGTCGGGGAACTCCTGCACTGCCCAGTCGTTTTGATCCCAGCCTCTTCCAGTGATCCATGTTCCGGGGTGCTCCTGGTGATGGGCCTTCAGCATGGAAATGATCTCTTCCACAGAAGTTGTGCCAGCCACATCCACTGCATTCAGATTCATACCGTAACCGAAAAAGTGACAGTGGGCATCGATCCAGCCCGGATAGACAAATGCTCCTTTCAGGTCCTTTTGGTGGTCTGACTGATAATTTCCTGTAATCTCCCGGTCGCTTCCCACAGCAAGGATCCGGTGATCCTTAATGGCGATGGCCTGTGCAACGCTGAATGTTTCATCCACCGTATACACCACCCCGTTTGAGAGGATCAGGTCGGCCTGCTTCTTCCCGGTTGTACATCCTATTATTGTCACCAGGAACAGAGGAATGATCCATATGGTTTTTCGCATGGTCAAAGGTTTGAAACAAAAATAGTATTCTCATATTATTTTCCCCATTTTTGCGTTCAATAAGAATAAAACAACCGAATGGGTTTTCGCAGGATCTTTCTATTTGCATTCATACCGGGGGTGCTCTTTTTTGCATGTCATCCGGAACGCAACTATTTGGAGGAGTCCGATGCCAAGCTTACTTTCACACTCGATACTCTCTTTTTCGATACCGTCTTTACCACCTTTGGTACGATTACCAAATCTTTCAGGGTGAAGAATCCCCACAACCAGTTTGTGAAGATTGATGAGGTATCCCTGGCCGGTGGAGAGTCGTCTGTGTTCCGGATCAATGTGGATGGGCAACCCGGAGTACACTTTTCGGGACTTGAGATTGCTCCCAGGGATAGCATGTATCTGTTTGTGGAGGCAACCCTCGATCCCAACGGACACGATGATATCCTGCGGATACAGGACTCCATTGTTTTCCTTACCAATGGAAACATACAGGACATTGACCTGGTGGCCTGGGGACAGGATGTACATATCATCCGGGACAGTGTGATTGATGTACCAACCATATGGAACGCCGATAAGCCTTACGTGATCCTCAATTATGCCTACGTGGATTCCATGTCGTCGCTGACCATTGAGGCTGGTGCCAGGATTCATTTCCACAGGGATGGTTGGTTGATTGTGAATGGGACCCTTCATGTGAATGGAACATTGGATGAACCTGTCCTGTTTGCGGGGGATCGACTGGAGGAGTTCTTTGATGACAAACCGGGCCAGTGGGGACTCATCTACCTCTCAAAGAGTAGCCTGGACAACAGAATAAATTATGCAGAGATCAAGAACGGGACCATTGGCATCCTTATCAGCGCTTCTCCCGAATCCGGTAAGATGCCCGATCTTGAGATCTCCAACACCATCATCAACCACATGAGTTCCAACGGGATCTATGCCCTCAATGCGGAAGTGACCGGTACCAACCTTGTCATAGGTGATTGCGGAGGAAGCTGTGCCGGCCTGATCTATGGTGGTGCGTATGAATTTATCCACTGTACATTTGCCAATAACTGGCCCTCCTATTTTTCCAACCGCCGGCTTCCGGCCCTTTTGCTCACTGATTACTTTGGGAATTATGATTCCGTTGGGAACCTGGTCCTCTATACCGGGGGGGAGTTTGAAAAGGCCGAATTTATGAACTCCATCATTTATGGCAATGGACGGATGGAACTGGTCATTGACAGCTATGAGGAGCTGCAGTTGAATTATCGTTTTGATCACTGTCTCACCCGCATTGATGAGGATAGCCTGGACTACCTGGAGGATCCGCTTTTTACCTCCATTATAAACAATGAAAATCCCCTGCTTGATTCGGTTCCCTACAACTTTGAACTGGATTCACTCTCCCCGGCCATCGATGCCGGACTGCCTGCTCATGCAGTAGAGATCCCCTTCGATATGAACGGGAACAACCGTCTGGGAGATGATGCCCCTGATCTGGGTGCTTTCGAAAGGATTGAAGAGTAAGGCTGATTTTCTTCTCCTGAAGCCATCAACCCATGTATGAAGTGGTTTCTATTATTGCTGCCCCTGTTGTTCCTTTACAGGGTACCGGGAGAGATAAATCCCGTTCGCGCATTGACTTCGTCGAGCTCCGCTTCGCTACGGTTCCCCGGGGAAGCGGATTCACTGAATGCCTCGAGCGCATTAACTTCGTTGAGCTCCGCTTCGCTTCGGTTCCCCGCTGCTTGCGGCGGGGTTAGCGAGCACAATTGGGATAATTTCTGGATCGATGATTGGCTTCCGCCGAGCTTCGGTTCCTCGCCGCTTGTGGCGAGGAGCTCTCACCCCTCTCTCAAACCAGAGAGGGGTGAGATCCGCATCATGTGGTACAATGTGGAGAACATGTTCCATCCTGACGATGATACCATTGCCGGGGATGATGAATTCACTCCGGAAGGGGTACGCCACTGGTCCTATGGAAGATATAGAAAGAAGCTTACCGCCATAGCCAAAGTGATTGTAGCTTCAGGAGGATGGGAGCCTCCTGAACTGGTGGGTCTGTGTGAAGTGGAAAATGCACTGCTCCTTGAGGAGCTGGTTCAGCATCCCATTTTAGCGCCTTATGGGTACCGGTTCCTGCACAGTGACAGTCCCGACCGGCGCGGAATGGATGTGGCCTGCCTTTACAGGGAAAAGCGGATCCGACTGCTTGGGTGGAAGGTGTATGCATCGGAAAGCGGAACAGGTGACAGGGGAACCCGGGATATGCTGCATGTGAGTGCTGTATGGGGTCAGCGTGATTCCCTGGATCTGTTTCTGGTTCATCTCATTTCAAAATACAGCGGAGCAGGATTCACAGCCGAGCTCAGGAAGAGGCAGGTGAGGTATCTGGTTCAACTGGTGGATTCAGTGCATCAGATCAGAAGCAACAGCCTCAAGGTACTGGCTGGAGATTTCAATGAAGTGCTGGAAGGTTATTCTATGGAGCCCATTCGAAATGGGAGTGTTGGCGGAGATCCCATCAGAGGAATTCAAACGGAAGGCAGTTTGGGAAGTTATAAGTACAGGGGCAGATGGAGCCGGATTGACCAGTTTCTGGTGTGTGGTCGGGTTGGTCCCAACAGGCTCAGTGGATCCATTCTGGAGCTCCCGGTATTGCTCACCCGCGATGAAACGTATGGAGGCATAAAGCCCCATCGCACCTACATGGGGTACCTGTACAATGGAGGAATCAGTGACCACCTCCCTCTACTGCTGGATATCAGTGGTCGCCCCTTCTCAATTCGTGTCGAACAGGGAGTCCCATGGCACTCCCCTCCTTAAGCATCTTCTGGTAAGCGGCTTCAAATTCGTTGGGGATCTCCCCGTCAAGGATGGCATCTTTGATGGCATCCTTAATGATCCCCACCGGTTTTGAAGGGGGGATTCCGAAGACGTACTGGATATCATCGCCGGAGATGGGAGGCTGGAAATTCCGGATAGAATCTTTCTCTTCGATCTCCACAATTTTCTCTCTCACGATCTGGAAATTCCTCATGTATCTTTTGACTCTCTTTTCATTTTTTGAGGTGATATCTGCCTCACAGAGTGTCATCAGATCTTCCAGGTCGTCACCTGCATCGAAAATCAACCGCCTCACAGCAGAATCGGTAACAATCTCCTGAGAGAGAACTATGGGACGAAGGTGGAGTTGGACCAGTTTCTGCACATATTTCATTTTCTCGTTCAGGGGCAATTTAAGTCTCCTGAATATCCCCGGGATCATTTTGGCACCAAGGAATTCATGTCCGTGGAAGGTCCACCCGGTTCCCGGCTCAAACTTTTTCGTGCGGGGTTTTGCAATGTCGTGCAGCAGGGCCGCCCACCGGAGCCACAGATCATCCGTTTTTTGTGCGATGTTATCCAGGACCTTCAGGGTATGCAGGAAGTTGTCCTTATGGAACTCTCCTTCCACCTCCTCCACACCTTTCATCTGGAAGAGCTCCGGGAAGATGATCTCCAGCAATCCTGTCTCTTCCAGCAGCAGGAGTCCCTTGTCAGGTTGAGCGGTTAGCATGATCTTATTGAGCTCATCGGTGATGCGTTCCTGGGAGACAATCCTGATTCGCTCCCTGTATTGTCCAATGGCCTCCAGGGTGCCTGACTCGATCCGGAACCCTAAACGGGTGGCAAACCGAATCCCCCTCAACATCCTTAGTGGATCATCGGAAAATGTGTTTCCCGGATCCAGTGGAGTGGTGATTAACTTCTCATCCAGGTGTTCAAGTCCGCCAAATGGGTCCAGCAGCTCTCCAAACGAATCTGGATTCAGCGATATGGCCAATGCATTGATGGTAAAATCGCGCCTGTTCTGATCATCTTCCAGCGTTCCGTTCTCCACCAGGGGTTTTCTGGAATCTTTTCGATAGGACTCTTTGCGGGCCCCTACGAATTCCACGGCTGTATCTCCCCACTTCAACATGGCTGTTCCAAAATTCTTAAAAACAGTAAGTGGAACATCCTCATCAATGGAGCTCCTGACCTTTTCTGCCATTGCTATCCCGCTGCCAATGACCACAATATCGATGTCTTTGGCAGTCGTGTCTGATCCGCCGAGCAGAAGATCGCGTACAAATCCGCCGATCACATAGACCTGTATCTCTTCCTGTTCCGCAACCGAAGCAATCATATGAAATACCGGGTGATTGAGGTGTCTGGCTAAATTCATTGTTTTCTGATTGCTACAAAAATACAAATTTTGTACATTTGTAATGAACTTCCCTAAGGGGGTGCCTTAAAATGCCAGGCTGAGATTATACCCTTAGAACCTGATCCGGGTAATTCCGGTGTAGGGATAAAGAAGATCATATGTTGAACACTGTTTAATAAACATTATGATGCGTGCAGCTATGTTGCTTGCAATGACTTTGATGGTCATGCCGGCATTCAGTCAGTACACCCTGTCCGGTGTAGTTGTGGATGAGCAGAACAATCCTCTTCCAGGTGCCAACCTGTTGTTAAAGGAGGTGAACAGAGGAACGGTTACTTATAATGATGGCTCTTTTTCCATGGATCGATTACCTGGAGGGGCTTATAATCTGAAGGTTTCATTTGTCGGGTATGAGACGAAGTTTAAAGCAATCAATGTTACTTCCGACCTGGCTCTGGGTGTGATCCAACTAACCAGGG
>JAUVKN010000125.1 GCA_030596245.1 Bacteroidia bacterium
ACAGATCATCTGAAAGATGCCATAGAGAGCAAGCTGTTTGGAATAGGGCTTGAATCAATGACTGTGGGTAACTCGGAGTTTTACCTGGGATATGCAGTAGCCAACCAGACACTGATCTGCCTTGACAGCGGTCACTTCCACCCCACCGAGCAGGTAGGTGACAAAATCTCCTCGGCCCTGCTGTTTGTTCCGGAGATACTGCTCCACGTAACCAGGCCCGTCCGATGGGACAGTGACCATGTGGTAACTCTGAATGATGACACCATGCTGATTGCCCAGGAGATCGTCAGGGCCGGTGCACTGGACCGTGTGCATATGGGACTTGACTTTTTTGATGCAAGCATCAACCGAATCGGAGCTTATGTGGTGGGTACCAGGGCAGCACAACAAGCGATGTTATTCGCCCTGCTGGAACCCAGGGAGATGCTGCTGAAATATGAGGAAAACAGGAATTTCTTTGAGCGCCTTGCTGTACTCGAATTACTTAAGACCAAGCCTTTCGGTGCCATATGGGATTACTACTGTCTGAAAAATAACGTTCCTGTCGCCCAGGATTTTATCTCAGATATTCAACAATACGAGAAGGATGTTCTCAGTAAAAGATCATAGAGTCTAGTTTTCAATATAGTGTATAGTGCTTGATTAGTGAAAACGGCGGCATGATTTTAATCATTGCCGCTGTTTTTGTTCTTAAAAAGAGAAAAACATGAGCAAAGAGGTAGTTTTGATTTTTGACATTGGTAAGACCAACAAAAAAATCCTGTTGTTTGACCGGTCCCTTGGTATTCAGCATGAGGAGGAGGCGATATTTGAGGAGATCCTTGACGATGATGGTTTTGCGTGCGATGACATTGAACGTCTCGAACAGTGGATGCTGGAGGGGTGCAGGAGGTTCCTGGAAGATGAGAATTACAATGTACGTGGAATTAACTTCACCACCTATGGGGCCACGCTGATGTACCTGAATGAGCAAGGCAACCGCCTCACCCCGGTCTACAATTACCTGAAACCGATGCCTGAAGGTGTCACTGAATCCCTTTACGAACAGCATGGAGGTGAAGCAGAGTTCTGTAGAAATACAGCATCCCCGACACTGGGCATGTTAAACTCGGGATTTCAGGCCCTCTGGCTCAAAGAGAAGAAACCTGAAATTTTTAATAAGGTGAAGATCATTCTGCATTTCCCGCAGTATCTCTCCCACATGCTCACCGGGGAGGTCTCTTCTGAACACACCTCCATTGGTTGCCACACCGGCCTCTGGGATTTTGACCGCATGGCGTATCATCCATGGACCCGGATGCTTGGTGATACACTGCCTGACCCTGTTTCAGTAGAGGCTACCTTCCCTTCGAAGCTGTTTAATAAAGAGGTTCCTGTCGGAATCGGGATTCATGACAGCTCTTCATCCCTGGTCCCCTATTTCATGAACTCCGATGAACCATTTATCCTGGTATCTACCGGCACATGGTGTATCTCAATGAACCCCTTTAACGCCGAACCCCTGACAGCCGGACAGTTGAAGCAGGATTGCCTTGCCTACCTGAGCGTTCAACAGAAACCGGTAAAGTCCTCACGCCTTTTTATGGGACACATACACGATGTGAATGTAGAACGGCTGAATAAGCTGTTCGGGGCGGACGACTCTGCCTTTAAGAAGATAGCCCTTGATGAGAAGATCATTGAATCGCTCAACAGGAAGAGTGGTGGGAAAAGGGTATTCTTCAAAGGCGGCATTCCTGAAGATCATCTGGACAACTCCATTGTAAAAGAGACCTTTGACACTTTTGAGGAGGCCTATCACCAGCTGATGATCGACCTGGCAGACCTCACCACAGAATCGATCGGCCTGATTATCGGGAAAGAGGACAGCACCAAAAATATGTACATCAGCGGCGGATTTGCCAAAAATCCCATCTTCCTGAAACTGATGGCCGACAGCTTTCCCGGTAAAAAGGTGTATACCTCAGAAGTAGCCAATGCAACATCGATGGGTGCTGCACTGGTATTATGGAAAGGCATTGATGCCGGGTTTAATGCAACCATTGACCTCGGATTAAAAACAACCTAACTGTTTCAACTATGGAAAAACTGGATACGGTATTGCAGCATCCACGTGACAAGATCACCGAAATAATCAAAAGGATCTACAATACAGGGTTAACAACCACATCGGGTGGTAACATCTCCATTAAGGACGGAGAGGGAAATATCCGGGTAACGCCCAGTGCCATCGACAAGGGCACCTTGCAGCGTAAAGATATCGTATGTGTAAAGCCAGACGGAGAGATTATAGGTCATTACAAACCCTCCTCTGAGTTTCCCTTTCATAAGGCGATCTATGAAGCCAGGCCTGAACTCAAAGCGGTGATCCATGCCCATCCACCCGCATTGGCCTCGTTCAGCATCGTCAGGCAGCTTCCCAACATGAACATCATCCCCCAGGCTAAGAATACGTGCAGTCCCATCGGGTATACTCCTTATGCCATTCCCGGGGGAGAGTAGCTAGGAGAGAAGATCGCCGTCGAATTTGATTCTGTGTAGCATACTGAAAAAGAGCTCTCCATCCGGCGCCAGATCAGTATCCTGGTGAGGCGCTCCTGCGCACAGGGACTGATGATCTCATCCTATGGAACTGTTTCAGTCCTAATTAGGATTACATGCGCAATCCTGGTGCTGTTCCTGTTCATTTTCCAAACAGGAATTGACAGGGATAAAGCTAAGGTTTCTTTAACTGTT
This sequence comes from Bacteroidia bacterium, assembly GCA_030596245.1. Classification (GTDB taxonomy): domain Bacteria; phylum Bacteroidota; class Bacteroidia; order Bacteroidales. Next base: position 2,737 of record JAUVKN010000125.1, read on the forward strand.
TTTACCTTCCCTGAGTCTGCACTGGCAACGGATGGTTTCTTTGAAGTGAACATCAGCACCAGGGAGCCCTTTGAAGCCAGGAGCCTGCAGATCCATCCCTCATCCAACCAGTTTATGGCCACCTGTGAACTGCTTCCTGGATGACGGCGCCTACCTGGTGGCCAAGCTGCTGGTTCAGGCAGCCCGAATGAACAGGCAGGGAAAAACCCTGGGCAGCCTGATCGTTAACCTTCCCCGGCCCCTTGAAGCGCAGGAGTTCCGGTTGAAGATCAAAACAGAATATTTCGGCACATACGGAAAACAGGTGCTGAAAAAGGTGGGCGAGATGGTTGAAAACGAACCGGGCTGGAGCCCCGAACAGCCCAATTATGAGGGGATGCGTGTTCAATGTGCAGGAGAAGGCGAGGATGGCTGGTTGCTGCTATACTTTGCCTCAATCGCTATGGGTTCAGCAATGTCATGTATCACAAAACACAATAATATCCGATATTTTTACCTATTGCAAGGATAAAAACACTTAGTAAGATCCATTTTCATAGGCTGCCTCATACATGGCCAGAATGTTTTCCGGGGGTACGTCAGCCTGGATGTTATGGACGTTATTGAAGATGTATCCTCCCCCCGGTTTGAAGGCATCAAGGTTGGCCTTTACGTTGGTTTTGACCTCATCCGAAGTGGCAAAAGGCAACACATGCTGCGAGTCGATACCTCCACCCCAGAAAACAAGCTCCTTTCCAAAGCGCTCCTTCAGGAATTTGGGATCCATGCCCTGTGCCGTGATCTGTACCGGGTTCAGGATATCAATTCCATTGTCCAACAGATCGGGGATATACTCAACGGCTGAGCCACAGGTGTGGTACCAGATTTTAGAATCGGTAAGGGATTTGATATGCTGCACAAGCTGCTTCTGCCTGGGTTTGACAATGGCGCGGTAGAAATCCGGTGAAAACAGTGGCCCACTCTGACCGGCAAGGTCATCCCCGATCATTACCACATCGATAATGTCACCGATCTCTTTCATAAATCCCGTAAAATAATCGAGCCAGAACTTTAAAACCTGGTCGAGCAGGGCTTCACAAAAAGCAGGATTTTCCAACATATCCATAAACCATCTTTCAAGTCCCCGCATGTACCAGCAGACCTCGTAAACCACACCACCGATTCCGGTGGATACAGCATATGGAGTGTTCTTCTGAATCTGGAGTACCTCCTCCCTGACCCCTTCGAACCGGTCCGGATTGCTTCCGTCCGGGAAGGGATATGAGGCAATATCCTCAATGGTGGCATCGGCCAGGGGATGGTGGCTGATGTCCATATAGAGTTGCTGTTTATCCGGCATGGACCAGACGATCCCGAACTCATCCTTCAGATCGTGCCACAATTCCCCATTCCGGAAACGCTGCCTGATGGAACCGTCAAAATCTTTCGGCCCCTTTGCGGTAACATACCTGATATCTACCTTAAACAGCTCCAGCACCTCCTCACTGGGCCTTACCAGTTGTTGTACCGGATCGAGCATAACGATCTCCTCCTCCAACTCCAGGTGTTCAAGCAGTTTCAGGTAGGCCTTTTTATGTATTCCCGACTGGAATCCACCCAGGTCAATGGGCACCCTATCGGGGGTCTGAAAATTAAGGGCTGCAAGTACTCTTTCTCGTGAAGTCATTTGTTCTTTTGCTGTCATATTACAAGATGCATTTATGGATAAATATCCTTTTAAAAATAGGTAAAGGCACGCAAAATATCAACCCTTGGCTGTTTTTGAAATTATTTGGATATGTCCGGCCGGATATACCGACATCCTGAATAGGTATAGAGAGCCCTTCTGCTGTCAGATAGACTTCAGGTTGGCCTTCCTGTAGAGTCCCGGTGAGGTCCCGGTCACCTTCTTGAACTGCCGGTTGAAATTGGAGATGCTGTCAAAACCGGAATTATAGCAAACCTCGATGATGCTGTATTCGTCAGTTGACAGCAGTTTACAGGCGTGTGCGACCCTGACTTCATTTAAAAATCCGATATAGGTCTTCCATGTTCTGTTCTTGAAGTAGCGGCAGAAGGACTGCGGGGTCATACCAAAATGGGATGCCACCATAGGGACCGTGCATTTGCTTCCAAAATTTTGCAACACATAGTCATAGATCACATTGATCCGCTGACTCTCCGATCCGCTCTTTACTTCATCGATGGTGACCATTGAGATGGTTTTATACTCCTTTTCAACAGCCAGTATATCCAGGATATTCAGCAACTCAATCACCCTCCGGTACTTCTCCATTTTCATCATCCTGTACATCTTCCGAATAATCCGGGAACGGGTATCCCCGTGGATGCCCAGCCCTTTTTGTGCTTTAACCAGCATCTGCCTGATGTGATGAAACTCAGGCTTCGACCAGAGATCTGATCCCAGGAAATTCTCCGAAAACTGAATGATGACCTGTTGCACAGTTTCACTCCTGTTTCCTGAGACACTGCTCATCCATGCATGAGGCAGGTTGGGACCCAGCAAAATCAGGTCATCACCACTCACCTCCGTAACACTGTCACCAACAAACCGTTTGCCGTTGGCTTTGGTCACATATGCCAGCTCATACTCCGGATGCACATGCCACGGGATCTCATAGTATGGAAACCTCTCCATCTTAATCAAAAAAGAGGAATCGACCAGGGGGACCTTTTCATAGACCGGATCCATAATTACACTATTTTGTCATAACTCAAATAAAGATAAGATAAAATATGCCCGAATATAGGTAAAATTGAGGTAGATAATCAGCCTACTGTCTGGTAGTTTTATACCATATAGTTGTCACGATGAGTGACAAGACAAAATCCGGACTTGTTATGAACCTCAGAGAGCGTTTTCACGAAGTGATGAATTTCAATCCCGAAGTACACTCCCTCAAATGGGAATTTGGATACTGGGGAGAAACGATAAAAAACTGGTACGCCCGCGGACTGCCTCAAAAACACTATCCCATCCTTGATACCGAGATAACTACGCCCACATCGATGCTATACAGCAAGGCGTGGACCTGCGAGGGAGCCGACCAAAGTGCCAATAATGGCATAAAAGACATTAGTTTGCAAATAGCTGTTCACTAAATATTCAATCCTAAAATGATGACAAATAGAAGTTTGATCACCGAGACATTTGAAAAAGGGAAAGGGGTCCTTAACCTTATCCCGGTATTCGTACCCCGCAGATTCAGTAAAGCCGGCAAAAGGCTCAAGCTCCACCCCCACGATTACTATGCGTTGGGTACCGAACGGGGATCGATCAAGGAGCGATGGTTTTCTTCGGTCATCCCGGCCATGAACGGTGAACTGGCTCCGGCCGATGAGGGAATGAGTTATGTGCTGCCGGCCGATGGAAAACTGGAGGATAAATTCCTGCTGAGGGATGCCGTGGAGCTGCTGGGCAAGGATTTGATCGGAACAGAGCTGATAGAGAAATACGGAACCTGGCCGATGTATTCAAAGTTTTTCGATTATTTCGATCCCCTGTTCCACCACCTGCATCTAAGTTTTGAGGCTGCTGCCCGTGTGGGAAGACTGGGGAAACCGGAAGCTTACTACTTCCCCCCCCAGTTGAATAACCATCCAGGCACCTTTCCGGTCACCTATTTCGGATTTGATCCCGGGGTATCTAAAGAGCAGGTCCGGGAGCGCCTGCTTCAGTATCGTTCTGGAGATAATCGCATTACCGAACTATCAAGGGCCTATCGTGTTGAGCTGGGCACCGGCTGGTATACTCCCCCCGGTGTAGTCCATGCTCCCGGTTCATACCTCACCTATGAGCCACAATGGAACAGTGATGTAAATTCTGTCTACGAGAACATCACCTCGGGCGAGGTCTATCCCTATGATTTCCTGGTGGAGAATTGTCCTGAAGAGAAAAAAGAGGATGTGGATTATGTGATGAGCCTGATGGACTGGGAAAAGAACATTGATCCCAACTACCGCGAGCATTACTTCCGGCCTCCTGTAACCGCCTCTGAAAGCGAACAGTACAGGGAGAACTGGATTGTTTACGGGAACGACTACATCTCCGGGAAAGAGCTTACCATCTATCCCGGGCAATCGGTAACCATCAAAGATCCATCTGCCTATGGGTGCATCATGGTGCAGGGCCATGGCAAATTTGGTATTTATGATGCCGAGGCGGCGGTCATGCTCAGGTACGGACAGGCCAGCGCCGATGAGTATTTTGTCAGTGAGGATGCGGCACGCAAAGGGGTCAACATCACAAACCACAGCAAACATGAACCCATGGTGATCTTAAAACACTTTGGTCCGAATCATCCTGACAAACCATGACAAAACCATGCGATGATGCTTTCCTTCACGGTAATATCCATATATTGTTACTGAGAATATGGATGGACGAAGGTGTAACAAACATCTATTACATCATTGACAGAAAAAACAGATGAAGAGAGAAAAAACAATAGAAGCAGTCCTGTTCGATATGGACGGCGTGCTGGTTGATTCGGAAGTCTATATTTGCCAGGCAGGTATTGAGATGTTCAGGGAGAAGGGGTACGAGGTATCAGCAGAAGATTTCATGCCCTTCACCGGCATGGGTGAAAACAGGTACCTGGGAGGGGTGGCCGAGAAGCATAACATCCCCTTTCAACTTGAGAAGGATAAAGCACGCACCTATGAGATTTATGCAACGCTGGTGAAGGGAAAACTGGATGCGCTTGACGGGGTCTTCAGTTTTATTGAAAAGTGCCAGGAACAGGGCCTGAAGCTGGCAGTAGCCTCAAGCGCCGATCCGGTGAAGGTCCACATCAACCTGGAGGAGATGGGTATTGACAGAGGCACTTTCCAGGCCATTGTCACCGGGCTGGATATTGAGCACAAAAAGCCGGCTCCCGATATCTTTCTGAAAGCTGCAGAGATGGTGGGAGCTGATCCAAGCCGTTGCCTGGTGGTGGAAGATGCCATCAGCGGCGTGGCTGCCGGAAAAGCTGCCCGTGCCAGGGTGCTGGGCCTTACCACATCATTCTCTCCTGATGAGTTAGCCGGAGCAGACTGGATCACCGCCACCCTGGCAACTGCAGGTGACGAGGTACTTGAATGGTAAAAACCGGCGGACAGGGAGATCCCTATGATTTGGCCACGCTCCTGCGGTAGTTCTCCACCTCCCAGTTGTCGATAAAACTGACCTGCTCAGCAGTCATGGGACTGGGGCCTCCAAACTGTTCGGCAAGGTAGCTGATCTTCATCATGTCATGGAATACCTCCAGTACCGTGGCGATCGACTTCTCACTCTCCTCAACGAGGATCAGTCCCCCCTGCTCCTCCATGATCACCTTTGGATAGTAGCCATGAGAAGTTTCAAATGCATTGATTCTCTCCTCAATGGCAGCCTCTGTCAACCCTTTCTCCAGGAAGAGGTAGTTAGATTTACAGTAGACAATGATATCCGGTGTGAATGGTCTGCTGATCTTCTGAAACGCTGTCTTTGAGGCTGAGAAATGATCCGAAAGCGGGCACGAATAGGCCCTGGAGAGCAGGTTCCTGCCTTCAAAAATCCGGGCCACAGCCAGGGCAGCGTCCGACTGACGCTCCTCTGCCCCACCTTCCGGAAGTGGTTCCTTTATCCCCTCCTTGATTTTCGATACAGTATAATCGTAGAGGGCATTAATAGCACGTGTGGAGTCTTCGCCCACAAAGATTCCGTGGTTTTGAAGAAAAATAATCTTTGGCGAACTGTTGAACTCCTTCTGGTACGCCCCGATCTGCTCCTGTAGCTTCTTAAACAGTATAAACCCCGGATCGGTGTACTCCACAAAGAGGGCTTCATTTCCAAACCTGGCTTCAACCTCGGCCTTCGCATTGTTGGCACACATCAACGCATTCACCAGAGTGGGATGGGTATGTACAATGTACCTATACCCGATCAGGTTGTGCAGGGAGGTTTCGACCGATGGCCTCAGGTGCTCGGGCTGTATGATCGCCGTTTTCAGATCCTGCTTCACCTCCTCTTCCCGGGCCACCGTATCCTCAGGGTAGTTTTTATCCTCCATCAGGGAGAGATGCTCCCTGGACATCACCACAAATCCATCCTGGTCGATGGTTCCCAGCGAAACCCCACTCGCTTTGACATAGAGTTTTTCATCGTCTTTAAAGGAGGTGTTGCCGCCCCCGGCAATTACATAATCAGAATTGTTCCCGTAATAGCGGGAGATCTCTACCAGGGATTCCAGTTTTGTCATCTTATAAGTTTTTTAATGATGGCTTGATTGTCAAGTCTTATGCACAATACTAATGCACAATAAAGGTAACCTGTTCGAGGGCAGGAGTCAATGTACTTTTTGGGCAAAGTGTTGCATGAATTGGGAAATAACACGCTGCCCCCATGGCCAGTGCAGGCAGCAACACGCTCATTCCGATGGGACCAAAACCGAGGATCCCCACCTTTGCACCCTTCATTGGGATCGATTGCCTGACGGCATAGACCCCGATGGCCAGTGGTTCCGATATGGCCGCCTGGTCATAACTCATCGAATCGGGAATCCGAAAACAGCTGCTCTCCGGCATCACAATGTATTCCGAAAGAGATCCTTCCGCCTGTCCGGGGCATCCCATAAACTTCAAATTTCGACAGGTATGGGGCCTGCCTGTTCCCACACATCCCGTTGCGGATAGGCAGACGTCCGGTGATAAGTGCTGCCCTGCTAGGTGTACATACGCTTGCACCTACATAAAAATTGGTCCATTTTTGTCCCTCCTCAGCCATCTTGTCAAGATTCGGAGTTCGAATGGTCGGGTGACCAAATGTACCGAGGTCTCCATAACCCAGATCATCGCAGAATATGATAACAATATTTGGCTGGGTTGAAGTTTCGGGGCTATTCGAACATGAGTTTATCAGAATGGTCAGGAATAATAAAATAACATGAATAAAACTGCCAGTGATAAATAGTGAACACTAAACTCACACTTGAACAGAAGTGAGTAATGCCATTATTTTTACACCTGCCTTTCAGCCCAATTCCCTGAGATATGAGTAGAGTTTTTTGTACTTTCCAAATTGCTCATTGTAAAACTCAACACTGTTTTTAATTGGCTCCACGATGGTCTTTCTCTCCCCGGGCCGTTTCACCAATTTTGAAATATCTTCTCCCGTATCAGCACTGCATGCAAGCATTGCAGCTCCAAAACAGCCTGTCTCTTCAACACCGGAAAGTGAAATGGGTTTATTAAGAATATCTGATTTCAACTGGGTCCACTTCACACTTTTCGCACCTCCTCCTGTTGCAATAAACTCATTGATAACCATTCCTGATTTCTCCATTAACTCGAGGTTTAAGCGCATTTCATAGGCTACTCCCTCCAGCAATGCTTTTATAAATTCATACCTGGTGGTTGAAAGTCTCAATCCTGTGACCGCCCCCCGTGTAGTTGTGTCAAAATAAGGGGTGCCTGAAAATGTAAAATAGGGCAATGCAAGTAGGCCGGTAGGTTCTTCTGGCATTCTATCAACCAGTATTGAGTAAGGATCTTTTCCTGACTTTTCTGCCTCCTCAATCTCCTTCTGACAGAATTCATCCCGAAACCATTTGAGGATATTTCCCCCGGTTAAACTATATGCAACTGTCGTATATGTTTCAGGCAATGGGAAATCATAACAGCACAAGTTCCCGGCGTAGAGTTCTTCACTCTGACTGAACTCTGAAAGAGCCGGACAGAAGCAATCAACGGTACCCGTTGCGTAC
>JAUVKN010000118.1 GCA_030596245.1 Bacteroidia bacterium
CGGCACAGAAACTTCCCTGGAACATCGTACTGCTATTCGGGGGAGGATTTGCCTTGGCCCTGGGTTTTCAATCATCCGGACTGGCTTACTGGTTTGGAGAGCAATTGCTCTGGACCAAGGGGATCCATCCATACCTTATCCTGCTGGCTGTGGTGGCCCTGATGTCCTTCCTGACCGAACTGACTTCCAATGTAGCATCCACACAGATGCTATTACCCGTATTTGCAAGCCTTGCCATCAGTAGCGGAAATAACCCTATGTTGCTAATGATCCCTGCTACCTTGGCTTCGTCCCTGGCATTTATGCTGCCCACTGCCACTCCACCCAATGCAATCATTTTCGGCACCAACCGCATTCAGATTTCCACCATGGTACGTACTGGTTTTATTCTGAATATGGTCGGGATACTGGTGGTCGTACTGATCACCTGGCTCACTGGAGGAAGCGCACTGGACATTGACCTGGGAATTGTTCCGGAGTGGGCGGCTTCACAAAATCCATAATAGAATGGCTCCATAATCAATGAGAAATATGGAATACTAATCCCTGACTGAGAAGTATGATAAGAATAAGTATACGAAAATGCGGATTACTGTGTGTAATCATCTATCAAACCATGGGCGCATTCTCCCTGGCTGCTGAACCCGGGGATGTAACATATAGAATCGTTCGTGATATCATCTATCATCAGGAGGATACCATCAATTGCAGGCTTGATCTTTACATACCTGAAGAAGCAAAAGACTATATGACCCTGATCTGGTTTCACGGCGGAAGCCTGAAGAATGGAAACCGAACCAGGATAGACGCTACGGCAATAGGGCACGGACTAGGATCGGAAGGTATTGCTGCAGTAATTGTAGACTACCGTATGTATCCTGATGCACGGTTCCCTGATTTCCTGGAGGATGCTGCAGCATCTGTTAAATGGGTACTGGAACATATTGAGGATTATGGCGGGGATCCGGACAGGATATTTGTGGGAGGACATTCAGCCGGAGGATATATCACCGCCATGCTGGCCCTGGACCGTGGTTATCTGAATGCATTTGGCACGAATCCCGGCAAAATATGCGGATATATTCCTGTAAGCGGACAGATGGATTGTCACACATCGGTAAAAGAAGAGTGGGGACTCGATCCGAAAGAATTGATCGTTAATAAGGCCGCTCCGCTGTTTTATGTGACCGATCCCGTGCCTCAAATATTATTTGTTTATGCTGAAAACGATTCTCCCGGAAGAGGTGAGATTAATCAGCGGATTACATCCCTTCTGATCAAAAATCAGAATGAAAATATCAGTATTGTTGAGATCCCTGACAGCAATCACGGCACCATTATTCACTCGGAAGGAGAGATGAATCATCTGCTGTATAAAGCTTTCGATAACTTTATGGAAAAAACATCATGTTTATAGATTTTAAGATAATTAACTTTTCACTGCTGTCGCTTCTCATATTTAGTTGCAGTTCAAAGCCAGATGAAAGGGGAAACAGTACTACCACAGCCAACATCTTGTTCATTGTTGTGGATGACCTTCGCCCTGAACTTGGATGCTATGGTTCCAGCCAAATTCATTCGCCCCGTATTGACAGGCTGGCAGAGCAAAGCCTGCTGTTTGAAAGGGCTTACTGCCAGGCTCCAATTTGCAATCCCTCCCGGATGAGTTTTCTTTCCGGATTGCGGCCTAATGAAACAGGGATCAATGTGAATGATGTACCCATCAGGAATTATCTTCCCGATGTGGTTACACTTCCACAACATTTCAAAAATCATGGTTACCAGGCTGTGGGATTGGGTAAGGTATTTCACCAGGGATCGGGTGACTCATTATCGTGGGACTATTTCTGGGACGGTCCGCCACAGCGTACCTATAACCTGGAGAAGAACCGGAGAATTAATGAAGTAGGAAACAAAAAAAAGCGCGGAAGACCCTATGAAAACGCAAATGTACCGGATGGTTACTATACAGATGGAATGATCACAGACAGTGCAATTGCATGGCTGGACCGGTTCGATCGTGACCGGCCATTCTTTCTGGCTGTTGGCCTGATGAAACCCCACCTTCCATTCAATGCACCTGAACAGTATTGGGACCTGTACCAGGATCCCGGTGATCATTATAGCCGTGTTGATTCCCCACCTGAGGGATCTCCCGAATTTGCATTCACTAACTCGGGAGAGTTAAGAAAGTATCATGCTGTTCCAAAGGCAGGGCCCATCCCCAATGACCTGGAGGATACACTGGTTCATGGATACTATGCATGCATCAGCTATATGGACGCCCAGGTAGGCAGGCTTCTTGCTAAGTTGAAGGAGCTGGACGTGGATGACCAAACCGTGGTCGTGCTTTTTGGTGACCATGGCTATAAGCTGGGCGATTTTAACGATTGGTGCAAGAACACCCACTATGAACTCGACACAAGGATTCCGCTTCTCATTCACATACCGGGTAAAACTGCCGCCAGAACCTCCTCAATCACAGAATTGATCGACTTATACCCTACCCTTGTGGAAGCAACAGGTGTCGGAGAGCAACCCCGTCACCTGCCGGGGATTAGCCTGCTTCCTCTTTTTGAAAACCCGAATGCTTCACTGAAGCCCGGGGCGATCACCATCAGGCCCAGAGAACATTTGCATGGTTACTCCATCCGAACAGAAAACCAGCGCCTGGTAAAATGGCTCAGTAAAGAGAATCCCGACAGTATCGTGAAGCTTGAATTTTATGACTATTCTGAAGGCCCTTTTGAGCGTGTAAACCTGGCTGAGGATCCGGCTTATGAGGGAGCTGTCAATTCACACTTAGAATTATTAAAAACAGAAGCAGGATTATAAATGATCTGTTCACAATCTAAACAGACAAATTACTTGACTTATAAGTCATCTTGATCGTATCTTGAATACGATATGCTAATTCCGATATTCATACGAAAGGCCTGCTTTCTATTACTCCTGACCATATTTCCCATACACCTGTTCTGCCAGCAGGATAATGTCTTTGCTTCACAAAACAGGGCTGGCACAAGGATCGGTGTTGATATGATAATTAATAATAATACTCTGTTAGAACCATTCAATTCACAAATGACCATTAGCGGATTGGCCTTCTCAGGAAACATTACTTTACATTCTGATACAAGTCTGGTTCGTATTGTCTTATTGGATAACAATCATAATGAATACCTCATTTATGAGACATACCCCATTCTGTCAGGCTCAAAACAATTTTCAGTTGATGAAGCCGGGGAGGAAACATCCCTGATAAACAATATCACCCCGTATCGGCTGACATTTGAACTTATTAATGCTTCAATTTATGTGAAAGAGATCATATTAAGTATGGAGGATAAATATCAGACAGAATCACAAGATGCCAGGAGTGTTCAGCAAACCTTAAATAAGATAGAGAAGATCAACCAGAACATACAAAAGTCAGGACAAAGATGGGTAGCCGGTGAAACTTCAATTTCAAAACTATCTTACCAGGAAAAAAAGAGTATGTTTGGCGGGAAGGTGCCAAACCTTCAGGGTTTTGAATATTATGTGGGGGGAGTGTTTGTCCTGCCCGGAACAAGAGATGAATCAGATTCAAAGGAGGCACAATCCCAGGACCACAATCTGCCAGATTCTGAATATGCGAGTGAATTCAGCTGGAGGAACAGGCACGGAGAAGACTGGGTTACATCTGTTAAGGATCAGAGGCCATGTAATGTTTGTGTGGCTTATGCAACAACAGCAGCCTCAGAGTTACTGGTAAATCTCTACTTTAACCGGCATCTGGACTATGATTTGTCAGAGCAGCATATAATCTCCGGCACATCCGGTACATGCAGCACAGGTGTGGATCATGAAGAAGTCCTTGGTTACATAAAATATTCGGGTGTTGAAACCGAGGATTGTTTTCCATTGGATAGAATCACCATAGCTGGAAGGACAGGCAACCATCTTGAACGCAACATGAAAAGAGAAATAATTAAGGGGCCCACTTATGCACATGTTTTGCTTTTGACTCATGTGCTTCAAATAGTTGGCTATAAGACACTTGAAGAGGGAGACACGTTATTTATACAGAATATTGATACACTCACAATTACCATAAAAGAGGACGATTCGTTAATAGGTCAGACAGCATGGTTATGCAAGAATAGCTGGGGAGAGGAGTGGGGCGATCATGGGTATGTATATCTTCTTGGTAACACGCTGTATATTAAATTGTATTCACTGGTGGGACCCATTGGATCTCAAAATTTCAATAGAGCAGATATTTTATGTGCGGATAATGATAATGATGGTTACTATACCTGGGGAATCGGAGCTAAACCGTCCCACTGTCCGGAATGTCCTGATGAAGCAGATGGTGATGATTCAAATCCGTGTATCGGCCCGATTGATGAATATGGTAACTACACATATACTACCCCAACTCCTGGTACAAATGATACATTGGTCTTAACGGGTCAGGCTATTCCTGATTTATTTGTGATGGGCAGTAACGTCCGATGGTATAGTGATAAAAAGTGTCGGAATCAAATTCACACTGGTAATAGTCTTTCTACCGGACATACAGAAACAGGTAATTATACGTATCATGTAACACAGACAATATCAGGTTGTGAAAGTGGAACCGGTGATTTAACTCTCTCAATCTGGCCCGGGATACCCCGGCCTTCAGGACATGACACGGTTATAGATTTGGGAGCACCAGCGGTTCTAACTGTAACTGGCGAGCCAGGTGCAACATTTAACTGGTATGAAGATCCGGAATTATCCTTTTTACTGCATACCGGAGAAGCCTATGCCACCGGGGAAAAAGATGCCGGTGTCAGGAACTATTATGTAACGCAAACATTATTCTCAATAGAAAGTGAGCCGGATACCGTATTGCTTATGGTGAGGGACCGAGTGACTATCTATCCTAATCCTGTAACAGATATCCTGACCATACAAACCCGGCAAAAAGTTTACTTTTCCGTAGAGGTTGTCACTATGAGTGGACAATTGATATACTATTCAAGGCAGCAGGGAACTTCCCACCAAATCGACCTGTCAACCTTTCAAAATGGTATCTTCTTCATTACTTTCAGGTCAATAGACTTTGTAACAACTGAGAAGATAATCAAAATGTAATTATTCCTGCTGATTCGTTATATTAGGTGGCGAAGCACAGTGTTAATAGCGCTAAATATTAACGAAATGAGATTTCTGTCACCTGCATTCATATTAGTTTCCGCAATTATAGTAAGGGTCCAGGCTCAGCAAGATGCATGGCCATGGATTATGGATGGCCCGGAGGTCACCTCGGTCCTATTAATGGGTGATTGCAACTTCCAGTTTCGGGAGAATCCTGAAGAGGCCTTTATGCAGGTGATGCCCACACTGAATGCCGCGGATTTTCGGATCCTGAACCTGGAGGGCCCGTTCGCTGGATCCTCTACGGATCCCAATGTTCCTGATATTCCCCATAAAGCCTGGAAGCACTCTGAGCCTGACCAGGTGGCAGCGCTGACAGCCGCAAAGATCGATGCCGTGGGTGTGGCCAATAATGTGACCTACCCCTGGCAGGCACTGATGAGAAGTCTTGATGTGCTGAATAAGGCGGGAATTCCCCATGCTGGAGGTGGAGAAAACCTGGATAAGCCCGGACAGCCACCGAAAGTGATTACCTGGCTGAATGATGCCTCAAGAATGCATATGGTTGAAGATATACGGAAACTCAGGAAGCAGGTGGATATAGTAATCGTTTCCTACCATTGGGGGGTATCCAATACAACCGATGCAGTTTCCTATCAGAGCGACATTGGACAAGCAGTGATCGATGCAGGTGCCAACCTTGTTTTCGGTCACGGACCCCATAAATACCAGAAAATTGAGATCCATAATGGAAAACCTATCATCCACAGTGTAGCCCAGTTTGTGTTTGATGACCGTGTCAGCGACCGAAATACTCGATTCCGGGAGGGTATGCTATTGCGGGTTGCGATCAGGGATAAAAAAATCCAGGGCATCTCCATGGTTCCCTCATGGCGGGAGGACGATAACAATGTCCGCCTTTACGATCCGAACACCGGAAAAGGAAATTATCATTCAGGGTTTGGAATACTAATAGATCTGCATAGATATGAGTAAAAAATCAATATCCAGGAAAAAATTCCTGGCAGGAATGGGATTGGGAACTTTATTCTCCGGATCCCTCCTGGCTTCGTTTCCCAATCAGGATAGGAAACCTGTGAGCAATTTTGAAAAGTCCGGGAATTTTAACCGCCTCCTTATAAAAACAGGTGTGCTGGTTGTGGGTGGAGGACCTGCCGGAATTGGAGCTGCTCTGGGTGCAGCCCGGTGTGGAGCTGAGACTTTTATTGTGGAAAACTATGGTTTCTTTGGCGGGGTGGGAACATGGATGCTGGGGATGTCCATCAATCAAATGCGGCCTGAGAGTAAACCCCGTTCAGCTGTGCATGAACAGGTAATTGGAAAGCTTGAAGCCTATGGCCCCAGTGCAGCAAAATTCGTGAAACATGGTATTCTTTGCAACGTGGATTATTACAAAGTATCATTGCTGGATGCGCTGGAAGAGGCAGGCTGCAAGTACCTGGTGCATACAAAAGTGGTGGATACTATCGTGGAGAATAATCGGGTTGCCGGAGTAGTGATTGCTACCAAAAGAGGTCTGGCTACCATAATGGCCGATGTGGTTATCGATTGCACCGGGGATGCGGATGTATCCTATTTTGCAGGTGCTGACACACTTAAGGATCCGGAACAGGTGTCACCACAAACACTGGCCATACGTGTTTCCCAAGTGCAGGATGATGGTATCACCTACAAGCACAGAATGGATAGTGAGCGGGTGCAAAAAGCAAAAGCCAAATATCCTCTGATACCCAACAGCTGGACGTTGGCCCGAATTGCAAACGATCACAGTTTTTACGTAAATCATGCCGGAACCAAAGTCTTCGGTCATTTAGATATTACAGATCAGTTTGTATTTACTGAAGCTGAATGCAAAAGCCGCAGACAAGTAGTGGAGATGGTTGAGGCTGCAAAAGAATTTGGTCCCCCCGAATTGAGAAATATCGAGATTTCCGGCACCGGTCCCCAGATCGGCATCCGTGAATCGAGACGGATAAAGGGTCTATATATCCTCACGGAAGAAGATGCCGTCCAGGGATCCACCTTCGATGATGCCATAGCCTGGAGAAGTGGGGCCATGGACATCGGTTTTACCCGGTTGTCGGAAATGAAAACCCATGATGTCCCTTATCGTGCCCTTCTGCCTGAACACATAGACGGTTTACTGGTCGCCGGAAGAGCCATTTCTGCAACCCACATTGGAGCATCTTCGGGCAAAAGCATGGGAAATTGTATTGCTACTGGCCATGCAGCTGGTGTTGCTGCCTCTCTTTCTATTCAGCAAAAATGCCAGCCCCGGGAACTTAAAGCCGGTAAAATCCAGGAGGTGCTTCGAAAGCATGAAGTGGACCTGACAAGGGGTGGAAAGAGCCAGTCTGAGGATGCGTTTGACAACATCTGATGGCAACAGGAGAGCCAGCCTTATTCAAAATATCCTGAACCTTCCACCAGGTGTTCCCGCACAACATCCTCGTTCAGTTCAATCCCAAGGCCCGGTTTGTCAGGGATCTCCAGGTAACCCTCTTTATAAAAAGAGCCGTCATTTACAATCAGATTCTGCCAGTGCGGAAGTTCCACACTATCGGATTCGAGTGATATACATGATTGAATGGCAGCACAGGCATGACCGGATGCCATAGTACCCACAGGAGTGCACAGATTATGTACAAACATGGGGATATTATATAAATTGGCCCAGTCGGCAATCCACTTCGTCTCCATCAATCCTCCTGCCTTCTGTGTATCAATCTGGATGGCATCAACCGCTTGCTTTTCGATGAACGGCCGGAAGGTATGTCTCGTAAATAGATTTTCACCGGTTACAATGGGCACTGTGGTGGAATCTGTTACCTTTTTCATAGCATATGCATTATGAGTGGGAATGGGATCTTCCACAAACCAAAGCCCCAGGTCCTCAACCTCTTTCAGGAATTTCAATGCATCCTGGGGATTGTATTTCCAGTGCAGGTCAACGCCAAAAGGGATATCCGGACCTAATTCTTCCCTGATGGCTTCCAGGATTTTCACCCAGTCACGTATGTCAGCGTCCTCCAGGCTACGGTTCCATCTGTCTCCTCTCCATGGATTCAGGTCAAATTTCATGGATTGGAATCCCCAATCCAAAGACCTTCTGGCTTCATCAACCCAGGCCTTGGGATCTGCGGTTTTAGGTGACCCCGTATCGTGATAGATCAGGATTTTATCCCTGAACTTACCCCCCAGCAATGTATATACAGGAACTTCCAGTATTTTACCCACCAGGTCCAACAGGGCTGTTTCAACGCCCGATATAAGTCCGGGTACAGTACCGGCCCATGAGCCGAGACGTATATCTCCCCTCATCATTTGTTCATACAAAACCGCATATTGTAATGGGTCTTCTCCTACAATATATTTTTTCAGGTTCCTGATATTCCCGGTCATATCATGATTTTCACCATTCCTTTGATCCTTCCTTGGCACTGACTCGCCAAGGCCAAATAACCCTGAGTCTGTTTCTATTTTCACGAGGTGTGCCGGATATTTAATATCAACGGTGGCCGTTTTGATATCTGTTATCTTCACTTTTCCAACCTGTGAATTTGCACCGGGCACAGCCATTACTCCGCCGCTTAATGGAGCCGTGAATCCCATGGCCGATACTCCCCCGGCCATGGCCAGGAATTTTCGTCGGTTTACAGTCATAGTTATGTTTTATTAAAGTTTAGAATCGATATCATTAAGCTATATGCACCTGTTGCAGCTGAGAATGGTCCATCTGTTACATATCATTGAATTTTATTCCAAACTACATATTAATCATCTTATATGTATTCTACTTCTAATGACGTTTGTGTGACAAAGTTGTGAAAAGTATACTTTATAAATCTCCATCTGAAGGTGGCATCAATTATTTCCGATAAATTGCAGTTGAACCTAATTCCCGGAAAATAATGAAACGCAGATCTTTTATCAGTACAACAGCGAAAGCATCAGTAGCCACAACAGTAGCTGCCGCTTTGCCAGGAGCAGCCATGGCATTAAATTCAACCCGGACCAATTCCCAAAAAATGATCGGCATCCAGATCGGCGCAGCTTCCTTTTACGATGAAGGTGTTGGACAGGTCCTGGACAATGTCACCGAACTGGCCGGTGTAAACACCATTTTTATACCCGTTTTCGCGTATAACCGGGGACTGTCCGGACGACAAATGCCCGGAGAACCATTTCCCGATCACGGGGTGCAGGAAGAAGACACCAATTACGTTGGTGGATACTATGCCACCATGCATGAAGAGTATTACAAGAACACTGTATATAAACCTGAATTTGCCAGGGCTCCTGAGCTGGGGGATTATGATGTGCTTGCCGAGGTGATGCCGGAAGCGAAACGAAGGAATCTAAGAGTAATTGCTTTTATGTCGGATAATTTTGGCACCGACCGCCCTCATTATGAAAAGTTGAGCGAGGTAGATATAAATGGCAAATCTACTGGTAATGTAAACCTGGTGAATCCCCAGTACAGGGGGTTGCTTTTCGGACTCATTGAAGACTGCCTGAGATCCTATGAGGTAGACGGAATATTATGGAGAACTGAACGAATGGGTCCCATCAGTAATGTGCTGGAATTTACTCATAGCAGTACATCCCCACCGACAAGCTTTGATGAATATACATTTGAGCGGGCCCGAAAGAAAAACATTGATATTGACAATGCCGTAAAGGGTTTTCGCAAGCTGGAACAATTTGTCAAAAGCTGCAAGTCAGGTCCGGAGCCTGTGGATGGCCGTTACGTCACATTCTGGAGGATTTGCATGGAATACCCTGAAATTCTTGCATGGGAAATGCTCTGGGTAGATGCATTACGCGAAACTTACAAAGAGGTTTATGAACTTTCCAGGTCCATTCGCCCTGACGTGTTGGTAGGGTCCGCGCTTTCATTTAAAGGAATTTATGATCCTTTTTACCGGGCACGCCAGGATCTGAAAGAGTTGAGCAATCATGCAGATTTTCTAAAAATCGTAATGTATGACAAGGTTGGGGGGTCAAGAATGCAAACTTTTATTGAAAGATCCGGCAACACCCTTTATGGGGATATGGATCCACAACGCAGGTTTGATTTTATTAATTCCGTTATGGGATATGAAGATCACCAGTTTGAAGATCTTGCTCACGGCGGACTTCCCGTCAGCATGGTCGAAAGAGAAACAAGACGGGCTCTCGAAGGTGCAAGCGGAACCAATATGAAAATCTGGCCGTCCATCGATATCGATATCCCTGTTAAAAGTTGGGCAAATGTTGCTCCGGATTACTCCCCATGCACTCCCGAATCAGTAAAAGAATCAGTAAAAGCTGTTTTCCGGGGAGGTGCAAAGGGTATCATACTCGCCCGCAAATACTCCGAGATGAACCTGTCTAACCTGAAAGGGGTTGGAGATGCCCTGAAAGAACTGTAGTTTAAAGATACATTCCCTTAAGCGAAGTGATTTTAAGGACAGGGTTGATAACTAATCTAGATACCTGAACCCAGTTTTTCGACGATTTTGGCCAGGGCGTCTTCGCCTCCCACATTTCCCGGAAAGACAATATAGACCAGTCCCGGTTAAGGCATCAGGGCGGAAAATCCGGGTTATGGGGCCGCCACCTGAAATTCAGAGCGGTTGCGATCTGGTTATCG
>JAUVKN010000183.1 GCA_030596245.1 Bacteroidia bacterium
TGTTTTTATTACCGGTGAGGTCCTCTTTTACGGATCACTTGCTTTTCTCGGCAAAGAGGTGGTCCTGCTGATAAGGGACAATTTAAAGGTGTGGTTTAAAAGGAAAAAACGAAAATCTGTTTAGAAAATTTTCACTTCAAAATTCTGTTATGAAAAAATCTAAAATTGTTGTCATGTTAATTGCCTTACTGTTATCATTTGGGTTTGTGAATTCCCGGGGTCAGGACGGGGAGTGGATCAATCTGTTTGATGGAGAAACACTGGACGGCTGGTCGGTTCACAGTGGTTTTGCAAAGTACAGGGTAGAGGATGGAACCATTGTGGGAACCGCTGTAAAAAGAAGTCCCAATACTTTTTTATGTACGGATCGGGAATTCGGTGATTTTATTCTTGAGTTTGAGGTATTGCTGGTTAGTCCTGAGCTCAATTCAGGCGTGCAGTTCCGAAGCATGATCGCAGAGAAAGAGATGGTCTTCTGGTTCAGAAACGATCAGGGTCAACTTGAACCCAGGACCATTCCTGCTGACCGGGTATATGGATACCAGGTGGAAATTGCCAACGAATCCGGTGGTAGCTCAGGTGGGGTCTACGATGAAGCCCGACGGGCATTTATGACCCCCTGGTGGCCCAAAGAGGGTTCGAAAGCCAGCAGAGCTTTTAAGGACAAACAATGGAACAAATACAGGATCGAATGCAGGGGAAGTTCCATCAGGACCATTGTGAACGGGGTCGTGGTGGCGGACTTCATGGACTCACTGAATGAGAGCGGGATCATTGGCCTCCAGGTGCATGATGTGGGTAATAATTCCACACCCTATGAAGTACGCTGGAGAAACATCAGGATCATGCCATTGAGTCTTTAAATAAAAAAACCCCGGCCGAAACCGGGGTGACAAAGTATCAATCGGTTGATTAAACAAATTGCAATCGTACTATACTATACTGCATTATACTCAACTATACTGTACTATACTATACTATAACTATACTTTGTCAAGGGTAAACATACAAAAAAAATAGCTTATTGTCAATAGCACAGGTTTTTTTGGGAAGCTGACAAAATTTCAACAAACATCTCATATTTTCAACTGTGTGCAAATATATATTTACTAGACATTTAATAATTTATAGCCTAATTTGCACTCTTATTCCTTCTGCACCCTAAATCATCAAGTTATGAACTTGGCGAGGAGGTTACGATTCATTGTTCTATTGTTCATCTCTTTTACTGTATACCACAACCATGTGTCAGGTCAGGACAGGTATGTATTATCCAGACTTGGCGGAGAAATCGAATTTGACGGCATTAGTAATGAACCGGCATGGGATAGCATTAAACCTTTGCCCCTGATCATGTTTCATCCTGTGTATGGGGTTGAACCTACAGAAGAGACAGAGATCAGAATCGCTTATGATAATAGTTACTTGTATATGGGCGCTATTTGTCGTGACAGTCAGCCTGATAAGATAAAAATTCAGTTCAGACGGGATGACTGGAATTATGGTGTTGATTGGGTTGGATTGATTATGGATACTTTCAATGACAGGGAGAATACGGTGGTTTTTGCAACTTCTCCCTCGGGAGGCAGGACCGATGTAGCCTTCTCAAATGATGCCGCCAACCTCATGCTGGATATGAACATGAGCTGGAATACCTACTGGGATGTGAAGTCTAAAACTGATGATACCGGGTGGTATGCTGAAATGCGTATCCCTTTTTCAAGTTTGAGGTTCAAAGATTCGGATGGAGATGTGGTCATGGGACTTTCAGCATGGCGGTATATTTCAAACACAAGTGAATCCTATGTGTATCCTCGTGTGGATATTAAACATGGGTTTTGGGGGGTATTTAAGGCTTCCCAAACACAGGAGATCCTGATCAGGGGAGTAGAGAGTAAGAACCCCTCTATATTACACCTTACATTCTGGGAGGTCTGAGCCAGGAGTTCAGGTTGAATGATGAAAACAGTGAGTACGAACGTTACAATAATCTTGCCCGGGGTTTAGGGCTGGATGTGAAATACAGGGTGTCAGATTATTTAACACTGGATGCAACCATTAATACAGATTTCGCGCAGGTTGAGGCTGACGACCAGGTTGTAAATCTCACTCGTTTTTCGCTTTTTTTCCCTGAAAAAAGACAGTTTTTTCAGGAGAGGAGGAGTAATTTTGAATTCAATTTTGATATGCAGAACAGGCTGTTTTATACCCGCCGCATTGGGATATACGAGGGCAAACCGGTTGGTATTTATGGTGGAGCACGTCTTGTTGGAAGAGCCGGAGCCTGGGATGTGGGGTTGCTCTCCATGCAATCTGCCCCTGTTGAAGATCTTTTTTCAGAGAATTTCACAGTCATGAGAGTGCGAAGACAGGTTATCAATCCAAGTACATATATCGGGGGTATCCTGACAAACAGAATGGATTTTAAGGGAGATTTTAACACGGCTTATGGTCTTGATGGCGTATTCCGATTATTCGGGGATGATTATCTGAAACTGATGTGGGCACAGACTTTTGAAAATGAAAATGAAAACAGGCCTTTCTCCTTTGATCCGGCAAGGATCTATTTAAACTGGGAACGCAGGTCTTTGGAAGGAGTAGCGTATAACCTGAGTTATTCCAGGGCCGGGACTGACTATAATCCCGGAATAGGATATGAAAGAAGGAGTAACTATTCAAAATATGGAGCGAGTTTGCTGTATGGCTGGATTCGTGAAGATTCCTGGATAAGGACCCATAAGATCATGCTGGATGGATTTTACTACTCAAATAATGCAGATAACGTTACCGAATCTGCAGAAATATGGTTTGGATGGGATTTTTTGTCGAGAGAAGGCGCAATTGGTTTAATCACAGGAAGAGTGATATATGATAACCTGCTGGAAGACTTTAATCTTTCTGAAGAAGTTTCCGTCTTAGCCGGACCTTATACATTTTTTAACCTGAAGGGAGAGCTTTCAACTCCGAGAGGTAAGGCTTTCTCGATAGGATCAGAATTTGAAATTGGACCTTATTATGATGGATGGCTATCTTCAATTGGTATCTCACCAAGATGGATCATCAAGAACAGGGTTCAGTTTGAAGGGACATACCAGTTTAACAGGGTGAATTTCTCTGAACGGGATCAGCAGTTTGATGCTCATATTCTCAGGCTGAATGGCCTGTTGACTCTAAGCACAAAGTTCTCTGTTGCTGCATTTGTTCAATACAACAGCGCCATTGATGCTGTCCTATCCAATTTCAGGTTAAGGTATAATCCCAAAGAGGGGAATGATTTTTATATCGTTTACAATGAAGGATATAATACCGACCGGTATCGTGAATTACCAGTCTTGCCTGTTACAAGTGAACGAACCATCATGATCAAATATACCTATACCTTTATTCTATAATCCTCCCTCCCTTCTCTAAATATTTGAAAACAGCCACAGAAAAACAGGGCTGTAACTATTTTTATTTCAATATTAGTTCAAAATAAATGCTTTTGTTTGCAAAGAAAAATCGGTTTGTAATTTCGCAAAATATGTACCTTTTCTAAAATTACAGGTAGAAATTTGAATCGAGTGCTTTCCTGAGTGAAGAAATGATATATCCCCTGTTTTTATTAATTGACTATTAATATTTAATAAATCAATTTTCACTGTAGAATCTTCATTCAATTCAAAAACTCTATTCAGTAGACCTTCCGAAATAGGATTTGGAAATATGGAAAATGGTGTTAATTCTGAGTTGGGTATTCTATAATTATAGCTTGAAGAAAGCGTGGGATATTCATACGCGCCAATATCATACGCCTGTCCCTGAGGACGTGATGTTCCTATGAAATCATCACTCACAAAAGAAATTTCTGTTCCGATATTTTCCCAGTCGGAGGCTAAGTTTCTTGAAATTGAACCAAGTATTATAGGTTTTTCGCTTCATCTCATAAGGCTCAAGAAGTCGGAGGGGGAGCCTTACAAGAGAAGAGTCATTGGTTGAAAACCGTTATTACAGGCTTAAATTTACCGGGTCTTCACAATCTTGCTCACTCCTCTGACATGTCCTGAATCAATCCAGAGGAGGATATAGATACCCCGGTTCAGATGTTCAATATCCAACTGTAATATCTGGTGTCCGGCTGGCACATGTTCCTCCAGCACCACCTTTCCATTCATGTCCAGAAGCTCAATCCTCCCGAATTGCTCTGTCCTGGCTCCCAGATTTACATATAAAGTGCTGCATACCGGATTAGGATAGATCTTCAGACTTTTTAATTCAGTTAGCGGATCCGGTACACCTACCGTCTCATCTTTATAGTTAACAGCTGCCTGAAGGATTCGCTTGGTATTTCGGTCCTGAACGAAAGCTGCAACTGCCAGCTCATTGATGTGTTCCACATAGGACCTGTATGACCAGGTATTGGTACGGACATCGCTCTTTCCTTCATGCCAGTTGTCTCCCAGCAATTTTCCGTTTGGTAATGGCAACATGTCAAGTACAACATTTCGGAAGTGTGTATCTCCATTGCGTCCGGTGTAGGCGGTCACCGAAGTCTCAAACACGACCAGGTAGAGCTGAATGCTTTCTTCAAACCGATCAGTAACACAGGTAACGGTGGTATTGGCCTCCAGACTGGATTCCCCCCAATCGACAGTCAGGTCAATATCAAATGCAGGAATTTCCAGGGTTAGCATTCGCAGATGATCTTCGACGGAACTTGTCTTCAGGTCTGAAAAAACATACCGGTGATCAGAATTCACCCCTCCATCAAGTACAGTATAGGGTACCTGGGGAACTCCATAATTGAACGATCTGATGGAAGAAGGATCGGGATTGTACTGATTCATGGGATCAAGTCCGGGGCCATCCATATGATATTGCAGATCGATCACATCCTTTGAATGGTTATTCACAAATGCATCAATGATATCGTCTGCTAACCTGGAAGTGTCATCTGAGCAGTTTGTAAAGTGCTCCACCACAGCAAGTTTTGTTCGTTCAGCAATAGCCACATTATCAAACGCAAAACCCTGGTTATCCATACCCTGTTCCCCGTTGGTTGCTATGGCAATCCTCAAAGCCACATTCGGTTTTCCCGTAACCTGGTCCAGGTCATGAACTGCGGTTACCCATTCCCTATCCGGATTGAACAGATCCAATCCCCAGCCAATACTGCTTCCACCTGGTTTATTATAGATATTATCAACATTATACCACCCTATTCCCGGTCTGTTTTCACCTACTGTTTTCCATCCCTCTTCGACCACATCCTGATACTGAAGCACCGCACCACTCATCTCCGGAACAAAACTCCGCATGATATCCATCTGGATCAGCGGCCGGTCAAGGCCTGTGAAATCGAAGCAGGGACTCTGGATCCAGGAGTTCTCACTATAGCTGGAACCTCCGGACTGAAACCGGGTAAACCATGCCTTATCACCCGGTACTTGTGTATGTCCGGTAAAATCAGGCATATCCCAAACCCAGCTTTCCATCTGGTCCTCCGAACGGATGGCCCACAGTCCTTTAGTTGCATCAAAGCTTTCAGTATAGCCTTCGCCGCTCAGCTGAATGGTTGGTCTAAGTACTATTTTTTTTGTTAATTGACTGGAACAACCGCCACTATTCATGGTGTAGAGATCGACCAGATAACTATCGACCGCAGAAAACGGGAATGCAACAGTATCAGTGGGGAAAATGGTACCAATCTTATCCAGAACAACACTGTCACTGGTTTTGAATGTCCATATGATTGTATCAACTGAAGTGGATCCATAAGTGGACCTGTTTACAAATTTCACATCTGATCCATTAGTAAAACAATCGCTGATCCATGTGAAGTCTGCCACTGGATGACTGTCAATAATGGTTTCCAGCTTATATGTGGCCACACATCCTTCAAATGTGGTTGCAGTGAGGCTGATGGTTTTTTGACCAGGTTCCTGGTAAAAATGTGTGGGATCAATGAGGTTGCTATAGTTATCCTGACCGCTGCCGATATCACCGAAGTCCCAGCTCCAGGTTTCCACGAATGACTGCCCACTGGTTTGGTTATCAAAGGATACAAGCTCTCCTCCTTCAGGAATACATGCAGTATTGATTTCGAACTTTGCTGCAGGTGCAAACAGAATGAGCAGACTCTTCTGGGTACTTGCTGTGCAACCATTGCCGGAGACAGAGGTACAGGTAATCAAAATATTTCCGGGCTCGGTATCTTGCGGGTTGAATGTAAAACCATCACTATAGTTCCCTGAAACACCGGGGCCTTCAAATTCAACATTTTCTACATTGGATTGGAGCGTAAATGGGGCAATATTCTGGCAATATGAACTTTCATCCAGATTCAGGATCAGGGGTTGGTTTAAAGATTCAACTGAAAACGTTTTCCTGAGATAGAGGGTTGCCATGTCAAAATACTGATACTCAATGATATAGCTATCCAAATCTAACAAAGCAGGATCAATGGTTGCCGTATTATCTCCATTGTCGGTAAGACCTGACACAGGTTGAGAAGCGGAGTTCAACAATCTGAAAGAACCGGTTACTCCTGCCACATTCAAAACAGTTGCAGTAAAGGGGTCGCCGTTTTTGCAAACTATGTTGCCTGGAATCAAAATTGCACCTTCAGATCCCAATACATATACAAGCTTACTGGCCATACTGTTACAACCGTGGTCATTCTTATAGTTATAATAAATGGTATGAGGCGAATTAACTGTATCTGCAATGTCCGGATAAAAATAGCCGGTTGCGCTGATCACCCCCGGACCCGAGAATGTTCCGCCTGGGACATTTGCTTCGAGTTTGACCGGATCAGCTTTCACATTGTACCCTGAGGCCAGGTTGATAATCTCCACACTGGTCTTCTCATATACTGTAACCCTGGCATTCCCGGTACCCGCATTCTCCACCCCATTCACGTCTGTGACCGAAGTGATCTGGTAAGTGGTTGTCTGAACCGGCGTTACAATAATTTCATACTCTGCTGATGTAATGTTCGTGAATGAAGTGGTGGTGGTACCGTTATTCAGATTAACACTCCATGGCGATCTTCCGTTCAGAAACAGACTCAGTTCCGCCTCTTCCCCTTCACAGATCTCAGGAGTTCCTGCAATCACCGCCTCTGGCAATGCTGTATATATCTCCAGGTTGTTTGGTTCAACGGTTAAATAGGTTTTCCCCACATTACCTGCCGGATCCATCACCACAATGTTTACCTGGAGCTTACCCGGTGCCACATCATTATCATCGATTACAACTATATAAGATAGCTCATACAAGCCATTCGAAAGCTCAGTAAAAGTCACCCGGGATGAACTCAATGGCACCCCGTTAACCACGGTTCCTGATTCCGCTCTATAACCTAACCCGTCGGCAGTAACCGTCACCTGAACCATACCTCCGACACCCACCGCAATGGATGGTACTTCCATATGTGTAACCACAGGCGCATGTGCATCAATGGCAAGCTGAGATGCGTTGGCCACTGTTGAATAAGGCAGACCAATATTGCCTGAAGGTTTCACAAGAATGACTGAGGCCTCTAATTCAAGAATACCTGGTATTACATCTGTGTCCCCCTCCTGTACGGTATAGCTGAGAATATATTTACCTCCGCCCGATTCAACAAAGATCACATTTGACGCTGTGACAGCAATCCCGTTTATAGTTGTGAGCGGGTCCGTGCTATAGTTTAAGCCATCTGCATTGATGTTCAGAATAACCATATCACCAACCTTCATATTTCCACCTTCCACCTGCATGGAACTGATTACTGGGAATTGTGCATCGAGAGGATCACTGTTCTGTACAATGGGGAGATTATAGGGTTCACTCTCAACCTCTCCATTTGTTATGACCAGGTTGGATACAGGGATATCCTGTGATGCAGTAAAACTGTCTCCTCCCTCAAGGATACTGAAGATTGCCCGATAGCTGGTGGCCGAACTCCGCTGAAATTCCACAAGCGGATATCCTCCCACCGACCCTGAGATGAACGTGTAAGGTA
Organism: Bacteroidia bacterium; assembly: GCA_030596245.1. Taxonomy (GTDB): domain Bacteria; phylum Bacteroidota; class Bacteroidia; order Bacteroidales. The sequence goes on from JAUVKN010000183.1 coordinate 7,988, forward strand.
CTCCTTTGTCATCATCCACAGTGATGGTGGCAGAGACCACATCACCGATCTTCATTGATACGTTGGGAATAGTAACATTGAGAACTCCGATCACTTTTTTGAATGTCACGTTAATGGTGTGATCTGAGGAAATATCAGCAAATGTATAACTGGTTACTGCTCCCTGACTCTCCCCATCGACCAGTACATTCAATATATCATAGCCTGTATTTGTACTGATGGTAAAGGTCTGGTCGCTTCCATAAGCTACACTAACTTCTCCTGATGGGGAGATGTTCCCCCCTGTACCTGCGCTTGCTGTGACCGTATATCCCTTCCGAATAAAAGTTGCTGAAATAGTATGGTCAGCCTCTATCTTTGAGAATGTATAACTGGCTACCGGTCCCTGGCTCTCCCCATCGACCAGCACATCCGATATTTCATAGTCTGTATTCGCACTGATCTCAAAAGTCTTACTGCTATTGCGCCACACATATACAGTACCCGAGGGGGAGATGCTCCCATTGGGTTCTGCGCTTGCTGTAATTACAT
>JAUVKN010000140.1 GCA_030596245.1 Bacteroidia bacterium
CCATTGTCATTTGCAGACAGATGTTGGATGGCCAGTGCGGTTGCATTGGGCAGAAAATCATCTCTTCCCTCCAGTACAGGAGGCATGCCACCCCCTCCCATCAGAAATCCATATTTATGATTGGGTGAGAGGGACCCGGGATTAACCAGTGAGGTTGTATCTACAATGAATCCTTTCTCTTCGGCTGCTTTGAACAGGTCCGCGCCATCGCTGCGCCTGTTAAAAAATCCGATGCCACCTCCCGCAAAAAAGTCGATTTCCGAATCGAGCAACTGCGTTGCTATCTCTTCCTCCATACCTCTCTGTTCCACATGTGCGTAAAAAGATGCAGGAGTGGCATGGGTTACAGACGAAGTGGCCACTACGCCGGTGTTCCATCCCAGCTCAGCCACCAATTCGGCAATGTTCATTATGGAAACCCTGGCAGTATCAACGCCTATGGCACCATTGTAAGTTTTTCCCCCGGTTGCCATGGCAGTACCACTGGCAGCCGAATCGGTTACCTTATGAGTGGCTGAAGAGGTATTGATAAGTCCAATCTCCCTGAACCGGCTGAATTCTGAAATATGGTCACCATAATAGACAGTAGTAGAAACGGCTGAAAGGCCCATGCCATCACCAATAAGGAAGATGATATTTGTGGGGTTTTCAGGTATCTTTTTGAGTTTTTCAACGGAAGTACATGCAATGATTCCCATCAGCAGGGAAAGGACAATTATATTTTTCATAACAGGAGCTTAAATTTTTAAAATAAGCTACAAAGAAAATAAAAAGTACTGAATAAGGATTTCGAAATCAATGGTTTTCTTTTAACCATGCTGGCCGATCGGTAGTCACAGCTGTTACACCTGCCTTATTCATTTTCCTGGCGGTCTCCGGATCATTGACTGTCCAGCACCACACATCCAATCCTGCAGCATTGCATTGTTCCACCAATGGGCCATCGATAATTGTATGCCTCAGGTCCACACCGTCAAGCTTGCTTTCCACTATGGCATCAAAATGTTTCTGCAGATCAGGCTTAAAAGAGGAGAGGTAATAACTGGGAATTTGCGGATACAACTCCTTAACCGCTTGGATGGTTTCAAAATCGAAGGCAATGAAACTAATCTTTCCGGTTTTCCAATGCCCGTCAATCACCTGCTGCAGGTGGGGTAATATTTCGGGACCGGTTTTTATCTCGATCACCAGCATACGGTCGGCAGGGATGCTTCCAAGCACATCTTTCAGAAGGGGAATAGGTTCATGTTCGTATTTGGGAAGGTTGGTCTCTCTTGGTTGGATGGAGAGTTTTTGAAGCTGCTCCCAGCTGGCTTCTTTGATGGTGAGATTTTCTCCTGTCAGCTTTTTGGTGGTTTTATCATGGAAAAGGATGACCTGGTTATCTACAGTGAGCATCACATCACATTCGGCAGCATCGGCACCCAGCTCCCAGGCTAACCGAATAGATGCCAGGGTGTTTTCCGGTGCCAGGTAGGAGGCCCCACGGTGTGCAACATAGAGTAGATTGTTTTCTCCGGAAATATTCTGTGCTTCTGCTGAAATAATAGTTATCAGGAATCCCAGAAACAGATGAAATGTCTTCATTTAATTATAATTTTAGAGATTTGATGAAACAAACCTGTTTTTACCATGAAAAGTGAAATTTAGCTTTAAATTTTGATGAAACAGAAAGAAAGAACCCATAACATATCCAATCATGCAAATTAACATCTTCAAGCGCATCCAAAATTTTCTCCGAACCACCCTCATTGGAGGTGTGGTTGCTCTGGCACCACTGACTCTTATCATCTTGCTGTTCAGATGGGTCATTAGCATGATCGGTCGCAACCTGACCCCTGTGGTGGACAAACTACTTCAGGATCCTGATCCCAATCCGTTTTATAAATTTGCACTCTATGTGCTCACTTTTACAGCCATTCTACTCTTCTTTTTTGTGATAGGGCTTATCATCCGTACCCGGTTGGTGGTATTCCTGAACAAAGCTGAGGACCGCTACCTGATTAAGATTCCGGGATATAAACTGGCCAAGGAGACTGTACAACAGTTTTTTGGAAAAAACCAATCATTCTTCAAAGAGGTTGTACTGGTGGATATATTTAATTCCGGGACATTGATGACAGGCTTTATCACGGATGACCAGGGTGAGATCATCACCGTATTCGTTCCCACAGGCCCAAATCCCACTTCGGGAAATATCTACCATCTTCAGAGAGACAAGGTCTTGAAGACAAAAGCTTCGGTGGATAGCGGAATGAAAACAATTATCAGCTGCGGGGCAGGATCTGCCGAGGTCTTTGCTGCAATGGAAAGTAACTAACTTACTCTGTAGAAACTTCTTCCTTTTGGGACACATGCCTGAAAAACCGTTTCTGGTTAATCAGAATTATGGCTACTGCCACGGAAATACTGGAGTCGGCAATGTTGAAAACGGGTCTGAAAAAAATAAAACTGGAACCTCCACGGAACCAGTCAGGATAATTGCCTTTGATAATGGGAAAATAGAACATATCAACAACTTTGCCATGAAGCAGGGTAGCATACCCTCCACCTTCGGGAAACAGGTTTGCGGATTCAACAGGGTTGCTACTGCTAAAGATCAATCCATAAAAAACCGAATCAATAATGTTGCCCAGTGCTCCGGCCATGACCATAGAGAGGGTTAGAATGAGTCCGGTATGTGCCTTGAGCCGGATCAGGTGTTGCAGGTAAAATCCGATGCCCACAACTGCAACGACCCTGAATGATGAGAGAAGGATCTTTCCTAAACTTCCTGGAAGAGTAAGGCCAAATGCCATCCCGTTGTTTTCAACAAAATGGAGAATGCCCCAATTGCCAAGGAATGGAATCTGTTCATACAAAGTCATATGAGTTTTGACCAGGATCTTCAGGGTCTGGTCAGCCAGGAGAATAAATAAGATAATAAGTATGGATTTCCTGGAAATGGACATAATCACTTTTTCACCGGTCGTATTACTGCCTGGATTTGGCTTCAATACTAAGGGTGGCATGCGGCACAGCTCTTAACCGTTCTTTGGTAATCAGCTTCCCGGTTTCCCTGCAAATCCCATAAGTTTTGTTCTCTATCCTGATCAATGCAGCCTGAAGGTGTTGTATGAATTTATGTTGCCTCTGGGCAAGTCTCCCAGCCTCTTCTTTGGAAAGGGTGGCGGCACCCTCTTCAAGTACCTTAAAAGTGGGTGAAGTATCCTGGGTGTCGTTACTTTCGCTTTGTGTAATAGACGATTTTAACAACTCATAGTCCTCCCTGGCCTTGTCAAGCTTCTGATGGATGAGCGCCTTAAATTCTTGCAGCTCAACATCCGTATATCTGTTTTTGTCAGCCATGATTGTTAATATTTGGGTTTGTTAAATATACAATATTTAAATGATTATTTATCTCAGTTTCAAACGCGTGTTACCCGAATATTGATGTAAACATCCTCATCGATATCAATGCGTTTACTCTGGTTGTTTTCCAGGTAATCTGTCAGGACAACATTATCAGCAAGTGTCTGAGAACCAATGTATTTACCGTGAATTTGAATGGCGTTATTGATCAAGTTGTGCTTTTCAATGAGCACATGGATCCTGTCGGTCACATCGAATCCGCTATCCTTTCGTATGTTCTGTATGCGGTTGATCAATTCCCTTGCCACACCCTCCTGTCGAAGCCCTTCTGTAATATTGATATCCAGTGCTACTGTAATGGCTCCTTCATTGGCCACCAGCCAACCCGGAATGTCTTCTGAAACTATCTTCACATCCTCCAGGGTAAGCTGGATTTTTTCACCTCCAATCAGGATTTCAAAAGAGTGATCTTTCTCGAAAGTGGCAATCTGTTCCTGATCCATGACGTTGATGAAGGCACCTAACTCTTTCATCAGTTTACCGTAGCGAGGCCCCAGTGATTTAAAATTGGGTTTGATCCGTTTTACCAGAATCCCGGCTGTATCAGTAATGTATTCGATCTCTTTGACATTGACTTCATTTAGTACCAGAGATTTAACTTCCTCTACCTGCTCCTGGAAGGCGGGATTGGAAACAGGCAACATTATTCTATTCAGCGGCTGACGCACCTTAATATTCACCTTTCGCCTCAGTCCGAGGATCATGGAAGACAACTTCTGGGCAACAGCCATACGGCCCTCAAGGGATGTGTCGATCAATCTTTCGTTGTACCCGGGAAACGATGTAAGGTGAACCGATTCTTCATGGAAGCGTTTTGTGACACCATTTAGGTCGTTAAAAAGTTTATCCATAAAAAAGGGTGCCACGGGAGCGGCAAGCATGGCCACTGTCTCCAGGCAGGTATACAGGGTCTGGTATGCTGCACGTTTATCTGCATCGAATTCCCCTCCCCAGAATCGTTTCCGGTTAAGCCGGACATACCAATTACTAAGGTTTTCAGTAACGAAATCCTGGATCAGTCTGGCTGCCCGGGTGGGCTCATAGGTTTCATATTGCTCCTTCACATCCCTGATGAGTGAATGCAGCAGGGAAATGATCCATCGGTCAATTTCCGGGCGCTTCTCCACAGGAACCTCTTCTGCTTCATAGCTAAATTCGTCTACATTGGCATAAAGTGCGAAGAAAGAGTAGGTATTATAAAGGGTTCCGAAAAATTTCCTTTTTACCTCATCCACTCCCGATTCATCAAACTTCAGGTTATCCCAGGGTTGCGCATTGGTAATCATGTACCAGCGAAGAGGATCGGAACCATGCTTCTCAATAGCCTTGAAAGGATCAACGGCATTGCCCAGTCGCTTGGACATTTTGTTTCCGCTCTTGTCCAGCACCAGTCCGTTGGAGATAATGTTTTTAAACGACACCGAATCGAACAGCATGGTGGCAATGGCATGCATTGTAAAGAACCATCCACGAGTCTGGTCAACCCCTTCGGCAATAAAATCGGCAGGGAAAAGCTGATCGAAATTCTCCCTGTTTTCAAATGGATAGTGATACTGCGCATAAGGCATGGCTCCGGAATCGAACCAGACATCGATGAGAACCGGTTCCCGGAACATCTTCTGACCTGATTCACTCACCAGGATAAGTTCATCCACAAATGGACGGTGCAGATCAAAGAGGTTGTAGTTCTCCTCCGAAAAATCACTTTCCACGAAAGCTTTCAGGACATTGGAGCTCATGATTCCGGCAGTCACCGATTTTTCAATTTCCTGCTTGAGCTCTTTAACAGAACCAATGCATACCAGCTCCTTCTTGTCCTCGGTTACCCAGATAGGAAGCGGGGTTCCCCAGAATCGGGCCCTGGAAAGGTTCCAGTCCACCAGATTCTCCAACCATTTTCCAAATCTCCCGGTCCCGGTGGATGCAGGTTTCCAATTAATGGTATTGTTGAGTTCCATCATTCGCTCCTTCATGGCCGTGGTGCGCACAAACCAGGAATCGAGCGGATAATAGAGCACAGGCTTGTCGGTACGCCAGCAATGGGGATAGTTATGTATATGTTTTTCAATGCGAAAAGCCTTGTTCTCAAGTTTCAGATGGACCGCAATATTCACATCAATGGTGGGATCATTTTGAGATTTGGATTCATCGTATTCATTCTTCACATATTTTCCTTCAAACTCGCTATAACTATCCAGGTTGACTTGTTCCTTTCTGAAGCTGTTATCAATATCCTCCAGCCTGAAAAACCGCCCCTTCCTGTCAACCAGTGGCTGAACATTTCCATCCTTATCCAGGATGGTGATCGATGCAATGCCATTGGCCATGGCAACCCGGTAGTCATCTGCCCCAAAAGTGGGAGATGTATGAACCACACCGGTTCCCTCTTCGGTGGTTACGAAATCTCCGATAAGTACTTTGAACGCTTTCCCACCTGGATTCACCCAGTCCAGTAACTGTTCAAAGTCAAGACCTTCCAGCTCCTTGCCCTTCAGGGTCTTCACAATTTTATAGGGAATATGCTTGTTTCCGGCTTCATACTCTTCCATGGGCAATACTGCATCCTTTTCAGGAAAATATTGACCCATTAATTCTTTGGCCAGAACCACTGTGATGGGTATTCCTGTATATGGATTAAAGGTCCTTACAAGAACATATTCGATTTCGGCCCCCACCGTAAGGGCTGTATTAGAAGGCAGTGTCCATGGTGTGGTGGTCCATGCAAGGATAAACAAATCTGTATCGGTCACCTCAAACAGGGCAACAGAGCGATCATTCTTTACCACCTTAAACTGGGCTACTACGGTGGTATCCTTTACGTCCCTGTAACATCCGGGCTGGTTTAGTTCATGGGTACTTAGCCCGGATCCTGCAGCAGGCGAGTAGGGTTGTATGGAATAACCTTGGTAAAGCAGGTCTTTTTTATAGAGCTCCTTCAGCAGGTACCATACGGTCTCAATGTATCTGTTTTCATAGGTAATATAAGGATCATCCATGTTGATCCAGTACCCCATGGACTCCGTGAGCTCTTCCCACATATGGGTGTATTTCATTACGTCCTTTCGGCAGGCCGCATTGAAATCTTCAATGGAAAGTTTGGTTCCGATATCCTCCTTGGTGATCTTTTTTGCCCCTTCCACGGCCAGCTCAACAGGGAGTCCGTGGGTATCCCATCCAGCCTTCCGTTTCACCTGGAATCCCTGCTGGGTCTTATACCGGCAGAATATATCCTTAATGGTACGGGCCATGACGTGGTGGATACCCGGTTTTCCGTTGGCTGAGGGAGGACCTTCATTAAAGACAAAAGGGGGTCTTCCTTCACGGGTTTCAATAGATTTCTCGAAGATCCTGTTTTTTTTCCACGAGGTATTGATCTCCTTATTGATCTCCGAAAGGTCAAACTTCTTATATTCAGGGAATTTCTTACTCATCCAATACTCTCCGTTTACAGGGATTATTAAAATTGCACAAAGATAGATGAGCAGAATGTAATATGCAAGAAGTCAGTAAAAAACAGTAATGGGTCTATTTTTTGTAAATTTTGGCATAAGAGGGTGGAGAATTTCCAGTGCTCCTGCTGAGAATATACAGACCTTCCGCCAAGGATGTCAGGTCAATGAAATCCTGATTTCCCCCAAGGTTTTTTTCCATCACCTTCCTGCCCTCCAGATCGGTGATTGTTATGGTGGCTTCTTCATTTAACGGATCCATGAAAAGGAGTTCTGAGACAGGATTGGGATAGACACTGAATTTGTCTGAAAACGCTTTGATTTCCCTCTTTGAGACGGGAGTATCAGGTTTTTCAAGCCTTTTGGTGGTGTAAAGATGGAACTGGCCAGGCTCAAGTGATATCAACCCGTTTACATCTGCCACAACAATGCTGTCGGAGGTGAAAAAATCATACCACCAGCCCGTCCTGCTAAAAGAGGGATTAAGGGATTGATCAACCACATCGAAATTACCAATGATCCTTACATCCATATCCTCATGATTGATCTCTATCCTTTTGCCGCCACCCGACAGACTCAAACTGAAATCATGTGATGCAAAGGCTGGTTCAGCCACTTTCAAATGGATCAGCGAAGACCACACCTGGTATAACCTTTTACGGCCGGACTCATTAAAATAGTCCCAGCGAATCGGTTTGTTACAAACACGGCAATCATAGTCAATGCTGAAATCATAGCCCAGTTCACCAAATTGCCAGATCATTTTTGGGCCGGGGATTGTAAAGAAAAAGGCACCTGCGAGTTCCATTCGCCTTAGTGCAGTTTCCGGATCACGCGTACTGTAGCTGCCGGATTCTTTGCCAAATTCCATATTTTTGTACATCAGGCGCTCCTCATCATGGCTCTCCATATACCCTATCACATGGGGGTCATTCCATCCGCGTTTTTTATAGGAGATCCAGCTGAAATCCGATTTGCCATTCTCATTGTAGCCCATGGTGGCTTCATTATAATTATAGTTGGAGTTTCCCCAGAGCATCATACCATAATTGGCCAACTCCTTCTCTTCCGTATTGTCACAAAAATGTTCCAGGATCACATAGGTGTTCTCCTTAAAGGCCCAGATGGAATCGGCCATCCGTTTCAGGAACCCAATTCTTTGGGCGTCGTAGGCCGAAGTCTGTGATTCATTATAGATGGCATTTCCTTCCGTATCGGTCCCCAGGTATGTGTTTTTCTGTGTAAATCCCTTGGTAAGATCAAACCGGAAACCATCAATTTTATAATTGTCTGCCCAGTAGCGCAAGGACCTGTCCATAAAATTCTGGGTATGGATACTGGAATGGTTAAAATCGAAAAAAACACTGTAAGGGTGCCTGGCCTGGTACCATCCTTTGGGGTCATTCAAATCAAAGTCTTCGTTTAACCAGGGATTGTTTGCCGAAGGGTATCCCTGACTGTCCTGGTAAAGCAACGCAAAAGGGGTTCCCCATTCGATGTGATTGAATACCACATCCTGGATCACTGCAATTCCCCGGGAGTGACAGGAATCAATGAATGTTTTTAAGTCGGCTCCGGGACCGTAATATTTATCGGGAGCAAAAAAATAGGTCGGATTGTATCCCCAGCTTTCATTGTCCTGGAATTCATTGAATGGCATCAATTCAATAGCATTGATCCCAAGGTTTTCAAGGTAATTAAGGGTGTCGGTAAGGGTTTTCCAATCGTGGGCATTGATGAAGTCACGAACCAGCAATTCATAGATAACCAGCTCCTCTTTTTCGGGGGGAGAAAAATCATTTACCTGCCAGGAAAAGGGGGATTGTGCAGTTTGAAATACTGAATAATGGGTGTTTTCCAACCCCGTATAGAGTGCTTCAATTCCAGGATAGGTCGCCTCGCTAATGCCTTTGTCCCTGGAGGGATCAATCAGCAGTTCGGTGTAGGGATCGGCAATGGTTATCTCCCCATCAACCAGATAATGGAAACGGTATAGTTTATTGGGTTCAAGATTGTCTATCCGGATCCAGAATCGTTCACCATCGGGAGTTATTTTCATATAATAAGCATCCATGGGAAGCCAGCCTGAAAAATCTCCTATGCTGAATATATGCTCTTTACCAGGGGCATACAGGGAAAGAAGAATGCTGGTTTCCGACAGATAATTGATCCCGTCCATCATTCCATCCGGTAACAATTCCACCGTAGGTTCAGGACGTACATAAAAGTAGACCGTGTCTGTTGTCTCCTCTGTTTCATTGGCGGCCCAGATAACGATTCTGTTTTCACCATATGTATCTCCGATAAATGTATGGGTGAGGGTATTGTTGGTAGTCCCTGTTGCATACAGACCATGTTGATAGAATACAATTGTATCTGCATTGCTTGTCGCCACACTCACTTCAAGGGAATCATTGAGCTCAATAATAACTGTTTTTTCCGAAGGAGCAATCACGTTGATTTGTAACCCTTCCGGAAAAATATCAATGAGATAGTCCTGGGTCTGTTTACTGCCATCCTCGCTGCGTATGACAATGGCAATCTGTGTGATCACTTTTTCTGTTGAGGCTCCATAGTAGGTGAATAGATCGGGAGATAATGTAAGATTATAAGTGCTGGAATCAATGTATTGCAATTCTGGTTGGACTACATTGTCACCCCATGAACCGATGACATGCTGCCACTGGGAACCATCTTTGAAATTAACTCCCGTATGGGCAAAAAGTTTTCCGGTGTAATTGTTTAAAGCTCCTGGCTCCTGGCTGGCATCAAAAATAATGGAAACCGATCCGGTGGCAACCGGTACTTCCGGAATGGTGGTAAGGACCTGGCCAAACAGGGATGCTGCTGTGATATATAGTACTGAGAAAAGAGTGAAAAGCTTTTTCATGATTCAACATTAAACAAAGAAAGAGGCTGTCTCAAAAAATACCTAGTTTTCTTTCCTGATATTTTACCGCCAAGTGGTTATTAGCATAGCTAAAAATGCCAGGTTACTTCTAAAGTATCCCTCAGAAAAACAGAGAGGCTGCCCTTTTTGAGACAACCTCTTCTGTTATTGTGATATA
>JAUVKN010000274.1 GCA_030596245.1 Bacteroidia bacterium
TCTTTACTTCAATAACACCGGTATTGATGTTCCCTTTGTCCGGATCAGGTTTGGCTCCTGCATCGGTCATACCCCACTTCTGATCTTTTCGGTACAACATCTTTTTACCATCGGCAGAGAGGAAATAAAAATCCATCTCAGCCACATCTTCATCCTCTCTCTCCCCGATGTCATATTTATGAAGGGTGCGTTTACCACCCTTACTCTCGATGTAGAGCACCTCATTCTCCCTGGCCGATCCAAGCCTGTAGTAGTTCCCGGCATCCACAGGAATATCAATAATTCTGTGCTGGATTCCTTCAAGATCTATCTCCACGGTCACTTCTTCCTCCTTCTCTTCTCCATCATCATCCTTATCTTCTCCATCATCATCCTTCTTCTTCTTTTTCGATTTCTTTCCATCCGAATCTTCTTCTGCATCGTTGTCTCCATTCTCTCCATTCTCCTCTTCGATCTCCTCCTCATCACTCTCTTTGGCAAAGGGGGAAAGGGTTTCATTCTGGAGGGTCACCAGGTAAATGTTCCGGGTCATCTCCATATCCGCATTGGACATATCAAACCAGTTCACCACAGGGCCTGCATCAGTGGAAGCAAAGAAATAGAGGTATTTACCTCCCCTGTCGAAAACTGGCTCAGTGGCGTCGCTTAATCCATCCGAAATAGCATGAGACTTCTTATCATCCACCGAGTAGAGGAGCACCTGATGAAAATTGGTGCCCGTTAATTTGGTATAGGTAATCCATTTTGAATCGGACGACCACTCTCCGTGAATACTCCTGAATGCACCTGGCTGGTACAGTTCATCAGTATCTATCTTGTGAATCACTCCTGATGCCACATCCAGGATGTAATAGCTCCTGCTGTTATCCACATAGGTAATCTTCTTGCTGTCGGGCGACCATTGAGGATCACCGTAAAAACCGCTTCCGGTTAATGCAATGGATCTGGCTTCACCTTTCCCATCCTGTGGTTTGATGTGAAGCTTATACTCCCCGGAAGCATCTGAGAAATAGGCAATGTTTTTGCCATCGGGTGACCAAACAGGACTTTTTTCGTGAACACCGGTACTCTGTGTGAGGTTCCGGGGATCCCCTTTATCGGCCGGTACTGTAATAATATCACCCCTGAAATCAAAAACTGCCCTGGCTCCGGATGGTGAAACATGAGCACCACGTATGTACCTGCCACCCTTCACATACCTGGACCGCAATTCAAGCAAGTCCGTAGCGATTCCAACGGTAAGTTTCTCTGATGATGTACTACCAGGATCTATGGTGTGCAGGTAACCTGACTGCTCAAAGATGATTTTCTCTCCATGGTGAGATGCACTGATAATCGGGAAATCCTCATACCCGGTTATTTGTTGAATCTCCTTTGATCCTGTGTGGAAAGAGAAAAGATTGAACTCACCATTGCGGTCACTCAGAAAGTAGATCACATCTCCGATCCACATGGGTTCAATATCATTGCAACCTCCTTCAGGTTTGGGGATCTCACTCTTTGAATGATCTTCAAAAGAGAAGATCCAGATGGTGGACATGGTCCCACCCCGGTAATTCTTCCACTGTCTGAAGGAATCAGTAAGAGGGGTATATGCCATGGCTGTCCCATCGGGAGAATAACATGCATGGAAGGCATTCGGTATCACCAGTTGTTCAGGAAACCCGCCTTTCAACGAGACCGTGAATAACTGTAAATAGCGCCCGGTAAACACAGCCCTCTGGGAGAGGAATAGCACACTTTGTCCATCCGGTGTGAATCCGGCCACCATGTCCCGGCCAGGATGCCAGGTCAATCTTGTGGGGACCCCCCCTTCAACAGGTACCAAAAAAACATCTGTATTGCCATCGTATTCAGCGCTGAAGGCTAGCTGGCTTCCATCTGGCGAGAAAAACGGTCTTGATTCAACACCCTCATCAATGGTCAGCCTTCTTGGTTGAGATCCATCGGCATTGGCAACCCAGAGATCATGTGCATATATGAACGCAATATGATCCTGACTAATGGCTGGCTGGGCCAGCAACCTGGTGTCGTTGGGATCGATACCGGAGAGGTTACCGGCTACCAAAAAAAGCGCCACACACAGCGCTGAGAATAATCCTGCTTTTTTCATAACTGTTTTTTTAAGAGACTCAATTTACTCAAAAAACAGTATTATTACATTTATAACAATGAAAGTTTACAGCATCAGTAAATGGGCCTTCTATGGGATCTCTCTCCTGATCCTGATACTACCGGTTTCCAGGCAATGGAAGCTTCTTGTGGCTGGAGAAAAATCCACCGGCACTGTAATCGCCTACAACCGGTTGTTGCATGAGAACAGGAATGGGGATGTGACCATTGAATATGCCAGTGAGATCCATTTTCAGGTTGAAGGCAAATCCGTTAAGGCTTACGGACCAATGAACCTAGAGTATACACCTGGCCGGACCCTGAATGTAATGTATGATCCTGAAGATCCATCCAACAATTGTCTCCTCACATTTTCCAGCTTATATCTTAACAACTATTCAGTACTTCCACTGATTCTCCTCACTCTCTGGGGGGCCTTTTACCTATCTTTCAATAACTATTCAAAACGCAAGAAGTAAAACTTATCTGATGGGGGAAATTTACTAGATAGAAGACTCGGTGGTTAGGGAAACGTCCCATGGCACACCGTTTTTGTAGACCCTGCTGATTCTTAATTTCTCCAGATCCTGGTCCAACAGTACCAGGTCGGCGGGAGCTCCAACAGAAAGGCCAAAATTGGATGCATGGTTTAACAGTCGTAAAGGGTGAATCGATCCCATATTCCAGGCAAATGGAAATCCTTCCATTTCGGATATCTTTTCCACCCCTTCCAGTAATGTTCCGGCTGAACCTGCCAACACTTCCGGATTGCCTTCCTGGTGTAACTTACCCTCCCCGGTGAGCCGGATTTTTCCAGCCACTGATGAGTCATACACACCCGGTTCCGGACCCATGAACGGCATGCCGTCACTCACCAGGATCGCCTTCTCCCCTTTTGTTCGGACAAATACCTTCAGAACAGAATCGGGAAGGTGAAAACCATCGGCTATCATGCTGGTATACAGTCGGTCATCAGCGAGCTGGTCCCAGATATAATTTGGATGGCGTGGAAGCACTCCATGGCATCCGTTCCCAAGGTGGGTGGATAATGTGGCACCTGCGTCCACGGCCCTCTTCATATCAACAGTGCTGGCTGCGGTGTGACCAACAGCCACAACCATTCCCATCTTCACACAAGCTTTGATGAGTCCTTCACTTCCGGGAAGTTCAGGTGCCAGTGTGATGATCCTGATTCGGTCCTCAGCTTCCTCCTGCCACCGCTTCACTTTAGCAATGCTGGGTTCGAGACAATACTCCTCAGGGTGTGCGCCCCGGGGACCATCCTCTTTCGAAATAAAAGGACCTTCAAGGTGGATTCCTCCTATCATTTGGGAGGCCACGATTTTCTGGTCAATAACTTCAACAATGGCCTTTAAAACTGATGAGGTCCTCTCCGGGGAACCGGTAATCAGGGTAGGAAAATATTTTGTCACACCGAGTTGGAGTAGATTCTGTGAAGCAGTTTCAATCTGTTCTGCTGCCAATCCTTTATCATTAAAATCGACTCCCTTATAACCATTCAATTGAAGGTCCACCAGTCCGGGTGCAATTACAGATAATTTATCCCTGCTGTGCTCACCTGGCCAGTAGATTTCATCTATATCAGCCAGGCTGTAGATAAATCCATTCCTGATACCAATCCGGATCACTTTCCGGGTGGCATAATGAACTCCCTCGAGGATGATGTTCTGCGTTTCCAATTGGTCTGTTTTATCATTATGACTAATGGAGACCTATTTCAGTTGCAAGCGATATCCAGTATAAAATTAGTAATTAATATCTCTGTTTATCAAGGTTTTGTTGCTTTATCTCCAAATGTATAATCATAATAACTGGCCAGGAACCTAACCCCAAAGGTTGAACCCACATCACGTTGGGTATACCATAATTTACCCTTTTTATGCCGAAGCCTGGTGTTGATCACTGCCCCGGCCAGGTTTGGGTCTGGATGATCTGCTGCATAACGGTTCTTTAGTATCCACTCCAACGACAGTTCAATATTTGCGTCAAATCCTTCCACTCCATGTTCCCGCAACCGAAGCCAGAGAAGTCCTGAAAAGGCCACAGAAGATCCGCAAATGGAGCTGCGATCCCTTCTGCCATCCACGAAATTTTTATAATAAATAGTACCATGGCCATCCTGGAACCCTGCAAAGATCATGGCAGTTTTCCTGGCCGCCTCCAGGTATCTTCTGTCCCCGGTCAGTTCATAACCATCGATTAAAGACTCTGCATACCAGAGGTTAAACCTTGGATGAACACTACCCGCCTCCTTGTCATTGGGCATGAAATCCATCCAGAGACCTTCCGGCCCCTGCTTCTCCACCAGGCTGTTGCAAAGGATAACAAAGGCATCTTTGTACTCCTCATTACCGGTGTATTCATACATGTCCATGAAGAGAGAGCCTTCATTGTTGGGCCGCGCCACATCAAAGAGGTCCTGATTTTCCTTGTCCGGCCAGAAGGGACTATTCTCCTTTATGACCTCCCCTGATTCCGGGTCCACATTGTCATAACAGACCCCCTCCTCCAACAAACACATATTGCGGAGCATCCAGTCCCCCGCCTGGGTTGGAACATCACCGTACCTTTTATCACCGGTCTCTTCATACAACTTGTACAATCCGGCCGATCCGTCCGACATGGTGGCAAATACAATCACCTCTCCTATATTGTCACCATGAGCGGAATTGATCATCCCCTTCAGTTTCGGATGCTCCTTGATCTCCAGGCCCACCCACCAGTTGCCGGCCCTGACTGCAGTCTCGATATACTTTTTTTCGCCGGTAAGCCTGTAGGCTTCTGTGAGTGCATAGATGGCCTGACCAGTGTGCCAGGGTGGCTCATAATCATACCAGATACCTTCGGTTAGGTTGTAATCACACCGGGAATATCCCTCTTCGTTGATCAGAACATCGGAAATATATGTGGCTGTTTCATTCAGTGCCTTCAAAACCTGTTGCCCCTTTTCATGCTGTTCGCTCTCCGTACATAAAGAAAAAACAGGTAGAACCAATAATACGATCACGTATCTAAAAATCCGTTTCATGGTTTAAATATTTTTTAATTATCTTATTATTAGTGATTTACTGAATATAATACTTTTGCTTATGATTCCTCACCTCCACATCTTTTAGCCTGAACGCCAATCCCCATCCGCCCTTCCACTGCTCTACCTTGATCAGGATATGGTTACGGCCCTCTTCCAGGTTCAACAGGAACTCATCCTCATCGGGAATCAGGCTTCGCTTGCCATGAATATGATGCACCTCTTTCCCATTGCAGTAAACTGTGGCCCCGTCATTGCTTCCCAACAGGGCCGTAACCTGCTGCTTTTGGGGCGAATCGATGGTACAATAAGCGTATGCAACTGTTGTGATATGGGGTTCAAATATGGTTTTGAAATCCACCTCGCCCAATTTGGGGGAATCATATTTGATCCACATTCTCTCTTTGCCCGATGCATCGGTAAATTTCATTCCCGGAAAAGGCCTGGCTTCTGCTTCTCCACCCATGGGTTCCAGGAAATCGGGGGCATACTCTTCAAATGAGG
>JAUVKN010000254.1 GCA_030596245.1 Bacteroidia bacterium
CTTCTGCCCATGGCCTCAGACCTTGGTATCAAACTGGGAATCGAACCATTGCATCCGATGTATGCAGATACCCGATCGGCTGTCAACACCATCAGACAGGCAAATGATCTGGCGGAAAAGATAGGATCTGACCAGGTTGGTGTGGTGGTAGATGTATACCATCTCTGGTGGGATCCCGACCTTGAAAAGGAGATTCAACGTTGTGCCCAACTGGGAAAATTGTTTGCTTTTCATATCTGTGACTGGAAGGTTCCCACCATTGATTTTCTGAACGACCGGGTAATTATGGGCAGAGGATGCATTCCCCTGTCCCGGATTCGAAAATGGGTGGAGGCAGCAGGATTCAATGGCTATAACGAAGTGGAGATTTTTTCAAATCATTACTGGCAGATGGACCAGGACCAGTACCTGAAAGAGATCATTGAGGCTTATAAACACAATACATAAACCATATTAATGATGGGTAAAACACACATAATCGGAATTATCATGAACGGGGTCACCGGGCGTATGGGTAAGAACCAGCACCTGATCCGATCTATTAAATCCATAATGGATGAAGGCGGGATCATGCACCGGGGAGAAATCCTCATGCCCGATCCCATTCTCATTGGCAGGAACAAAATGAAACTTGAGAGCCTGGCAAAGGAGACGGGAATCAGCAAGTTTTCCGACGACCTGGACAGGGTGCTTAAAGATGACAGCTATAGTATCTATTTTGATGCCCTGATTACCGGACTCCGGGTTCAAAATGTAGAGAAAGCGGTAAAGGCGGGGAAACATATTTACTGTGAAAAACCAACTGCCCCCGATACCGGATCTGCCCTGGACCTTTACCGGGTATGCCGCGATGCGGGTGTCAAACACGGGGTGGTCCAGGACAAGCTCTGGCTTCCGGGGATCATCAAGTTAAAACGTTTGATTGACAATGGATTTTTCGGAAAGATACTCTCTGTCCGGGGTGATTTCGGTTACTGGGTATTCGAGGGTCACTCTGTTCCAGCACAACGCCCCTCCTGGAACTATCGAAAGGAATCGGACGGCGGGATCATCCTTGACATGTTCCCTCACTGGAGATATGTTCTTGACCACCTTTTCGGAGCGGTAAAGTCGGTTTCCTGCATCGGATCTACCGACATCCCTGAACGCGTGGATGAAAAAGGAAATACCTATGAGTGCACTGCAGACGATGCAGCATACGGATCATTTATGCTTGAAGGAGATATCATCGCCCAGTTCAATTCCTCTTGGACCACGCGGGTGCGGCGTGACGACCTGCTCGTGCTGCAGGTTGACGGAACACTGGGATCGGCTGTAGCAGGCCTGAGGGAGTGTTACACCCAGCATTACGGCAATACCCCACGTCCGGTATGGAATCCTGATATTTCACAGCCCATCGATTTTTATAATGGCTGGCTCAAGGTCCCCCCCCAGGAAGAGTACAAAAATGCATTCCGGGCACAGTGGGAGCTCTTTCTCAAGCATGTGACATTTAATGAACCCTTTCCCTGGGATCTTCTGGAAGGAGCAAAGGGTGTACAACTGGCAGAAATGGGATACGAAAGCTGGAAAAAGAGGAAGTGGATAGATCTTGAAAAACTGGAACCATGAGACAGGTAGCATTTATTACAGGGGGCACCCGTGGGATCGGTCTGGGTATCGCACAGTCACTGGCATCAAAAGGTTATAACCTGGCATTGAATGGAATGCGACCGGTTGAACAGTTACAGGATGTGATGACTGAACTTCAGCAAAGTGGAGTGGAGGTAATCTACTGCCGGGGAAATGTTGCTATTGCAGCTGACAGAAAACAAATGTGGGAGCAGATCATGGACCGGTTTGGCAGGCTGAACCTCCTGGTCAATAATGCCGGTATGGGTCCGAGAGAACGTCTAGACATCCTGCAGACAACCGAGGATAGTTACCATGAAGTGATGAATGTTAATCTTACCGGCCCCTATTTCCTCACCCAGCAAGCCGCCAACCATATGGTCGAAGAGAAGGAGAAGGACCCGGATTACAGAGCCGCCATCATTAATATCTCTTCTATTTCGGCTACCCTGGCATCGGTAAACCGGGGCGAATACTGTATTTCCAAAGCAGGAATGAGTATGATGACACAACTGTTTGCAGTCAGGCTGGGAGAATACAACATCCCTGTTTTTGAGGTGCGACCCGGGGTTATCAGTACAGATATGACAGCCGGTGTGAAAGATAAATATGACCGTTTGATAGAGGGTGGACTCACGCTCCAGAAGCGCTGGGGATTGCCTGAAGATGTTGGCCGTGCCGTTGGTTCACTGGCTACCGGCGACCTGGCCTATTCCACAGGTCAGGTCATCATGGTTGACGGCGGACTTACCATAGGCCGGTTGTAAAATAATCAAAAAGCCTTTCATCTACTGTAAACGACCAACCCTCCCAGAATGGTTTCTTCAACCTGAATTGTCCGTATGCTGTCCGCCGGGCAGGAGAGATAGTCTGTTGAGATCACGATCATATCGGCCAGTTTACCAGGCTCGATCGAACCTTTGATATCTTCATCAAAAGTTCCATAGGCATTATTGATGGTGTAAATCTTCAGCGCTTCTTCCCTGCTGATGGCTTCCTCAGCACAGATGACTGTACCTCTTTCAGTGGTCCGGGTAATCAGAACCCACATCCCGAGAAATGGGTTGTAGGGATTGGTTGAACTGTACGAATCAAATTTCACCATATGGTCTGAACCCCCGTTAAGCATCATTCCTCCATCAATCATTGATCTGGCGGGCAGAAAGGTTTTAATGCGCACGTCACCAAGGATGTAATTCATCGCATCTGCATCCTTGTAAAACCATGCCGGCTGCATATCTGATATTACTTCCATACGTGCACACCGCTCTATGGCTTCACTGGTAAAAAAGTTCCCATGAATAATTGAAAAACGCTTTTTCGCTATGGGGGACTCCTTATCGGCACCTTCATAAGCATCCAGAAGCAGGTCAACCCCTCCTCCGCCGGTTACATGGGCTGTCATTTTCCAGCCTATCTCATTGGCAACTGAAGCCATCCCGAACAGGTCATCTTTACTGACTTTCACTATACCCCGGTACTCAGGGTCATCTATGCCGTAAATTTCTTTAGCCTTCAGACCCCAAGGCTCACGAAGGTATGCTGTTCCGGTCAGAATGCCTCCATCTATGCTTGATTTCAACTGGCTGATCTTTACCCACTCATCGCCGAATGGACTATAAAACCCCAATTGTGTCAACTCATTTAAAAAGTGATCACGCGACTCATATTCAGGTGTCCGCACGGTCACATTTACCCTGATTGAAAGCCGGTTCCGGGACTTAAGATCAAGATATTGTCGCACCCCGGCCTGGGTGGTTTCGGTACCGTCTGTAATACCTGTAATTCCCACCTGGTTATAACGCCTTATCATCTTCTCCAAGGCATCCAGCTCCTGCTCGTAAGAGAGGGTTCGGTCGGGCATTGTTTTTTCTATCAGTTTGAAGGCCGAAAACCGAATAAGCCCGTTTGGTTCACCGGTCTCGGGGTCCTTTAAAATACCCGGATTTTTCGTATACCTGTCAATTCCGGAGTTACGCAGTGCACAGGAGTTAACCATTCCTCCATAGCCGCCGTTTAAAAATACCGGGTGATCCGGTGCCACCAGGTCCAATTCATCAAGATTGGGCTGACGCATCTCCCGGAGTCTTGTGGGGAACAACCTGGGGTGGATAATCCATTCTCCCTTCTCTTTCTCTTCTGCCTGTTTTTCAATATACTCCAGCAATTCCCGGAGTGTATGTACATCCGGGATCTCCTCAGATAATTCGCTTACAGCAGCACCCGGAGGGTGAAGATGAGCATCGATCAATCCCGGCAGAACCGTTTTACCCTGAAGATCAATTCTATTGGTATTCGGTCCACTCAGCCGAAGCACTTCAGAATCGGACCCGATGGTTTCAATCCTCTCTCCTTTTATAGCTACCGCCTGGGCGATTGTGAAATTTTCATCCACCGTAACAATTTTACCGTTAAATAAAATGGTATCGGCATCATTGGAGACAGAACACGATGACAGGGCAACTGTCATGATAATTCCAATTGATAATATCTGTTTGTACATAGGGTGATAGTTTATTGTCCTAATATTTCATCACAAGCCTCTTCAAGTACATCCATGCCTTCAGCCAAAGCCTCTCTGGTAATAACAAGGGGAGGCGAAATTTTAATACATTCGCCGGCAATTCCGACTGGTGCGAACATTAACAGACCTTTGTGAAAACATTTCTCATTTATTTTTACCGCAGTTTCAGCATCAGGTTCTTTGGTTCCTTTTTTAACAACCTGTATCCCGGCTACCAGACCTTTGCCGTGTACACATCCCAATACATCGGGATATTTAGCCTGAATTCTTTCTAATTCAGAGACTAATATTTCCCCTAATATTCTTGAATTCTCAACTAAATTCTCCTCTTCAATAATTTTCAAACTCTCAATAGCAGCAACAACAGGCAGCGGACTGGCAGAGTGCGTGGACGTCATTGCACCGGGTGCGTACAATCCCATAATATCTTTTCTGCCAATTACTGCTGAAATTGGTAAGGATGAGGAAATTCCCTTGCCACAAGCAATTAAATCCGGTTTAACTCCATAATGCTCATAGGCAAACATTTTCCCTGTCCGCCCAAAGCCCGACTGAACCTCGTCGTAAATGGTCACAATGTCATGCTCCCGGCAAAATTCCTCCAATTTTTGCGCATATTCAACCGGCAGAAAATCGGGGCCTACTCCCTGGTAACTCTCAGTAAGAACACCCGCAATATCAGCAGGTTTGATTCCCTGGTTGTCCAGGCTTCTCAGAAACAGATCAAAAGATATATCCTCATTTTTATAACCATCAGGAAAAGGTACCTGTACAAATGTGTGGCCTTCATCAATAATCCATGTTTTCAGTTTAGGCATTCCTCCTGCAAACTGGGAGCCAAGTGTTCTTCCATGGAAAGAATTGTTAAACGAAACAATATATTTTTTGTGCCGCCCATGCTTCTCCAATGCATATGTTTTGGCCAGTTTAATACAATTCTCAACAGCTTCACTGCCGGTGCTAAGAATAAAAACCTGATAATTTGATGGGTCAGGGGATAGATTTTGAAGTGCTTTTGTTAATTCAGCCCGTTTTTCATGGACAAATACATAGGTTGCCAGAAGTTCCTGATCAATTATTTTCTTTAAACCATTAATAATTCTTTTTCGGCCATGGCCTGCGTTTGTAATCAATACACCTGATGACCAGTCTAACCATTTATTACCCCACCGGTCATAAATCTGAAACCCTTTTGCCCTGTCCCATACTACAGGTGGCTGTCCCATCATTGATACCGGCTCTGACTCGGATAACGCTTGAAATATAGCCAATGATTCCGGAACCGGTAAGCTGGTTTTAATGGTCCTGAATTTTGTCTCTACGCCCGGTACTTCAATCGGTTCTAAACTGTACTTTGCCATTGTATAATCCTATGTTACTTATGTTGTTAAAATTAAAAAATACGCCACTCTGGTGATGTGATTCCATTATGAAGAGACCTCAATCAACCTGCCCTTCTCTGCCGATTCATATATGGCGAAAGTCGCAGCCAGCGCTTTGATTCCGTCTTCACCGGTCGTTCCCTTTTGTGGCTCCTTATCATTGAGAACACAATCCACAAAATGGGCGATCTCATTCACATAACCCAGTGACAGAAATTCGTCTACAGCCGGTTTGGTCCAGCCGTGTGTAAAATCTGCCTTCTCAACGGCATATTCATAACCGGGACGGCTGTAAACCGACACGGCCGATCCTTTGGTAAGGTCAATGTGAATGTTCCCTTCGGTGCCATATATTTCCACTTTATCATCCATACCACCACAGGTGATGTAATTCCCCTCTACAAAGCCTCTTATGCCGTTTTCAAGCATCACCAATGCTGCAGCCCAATCCTCACCGGTATACTTCTTATGCAACAGATTCTTCTCAACCCCTTCTGTCTTCATACCCATCACATGCAAAATCTCCTGACCCGTTAACCATGGGAGAAAACCAATCGGATGAATGCCCAGATGAATCATCGATCCGCCGCCGCAATACTTTTTCTGTTGTGCATACAAAGAGTGAGATCCGTTGTGTGTCTCCTTTGCTTTTACGTACAGGATATCCCCGATGCCGCCCTCCTGGCAAATCTCTTTGGCCCTGATCAACGCCGGGGCAAAGACCCAGTCTTCGGCATACATTAATTTTACATCTTTATCATGACAAATCTTCACCATCTCCTGCCCATCTTCGATAGAGGTGGCCAGTGGTTTTTCGCAAATAATTGCCTTCTTACCTGCCTCGGCA
>JAUVKN010000096.1 GCA_030596245.1 Bacteroidia bacterium
CCGAGCTGGGTGTACCGGTGGTATTCTGTGGCGATTATCTGGAACCACATCCACTGGGGAAGGCCGAGTGGATCAGGTTTTTTTCCCTGTTTTATGGACTCGAGGAGGAATCAAACCAATTTTTTCACCAGGTCGATTCCACCTACCAGGCGCTTGCCGCATGTGCTGTCCGGCTCGATAATAAGCCCGTTGTGCTGACCGGTCTTCCCTGGAAGGATACCTGGTATATGGCCGGAGGAAAAAGCTTTGCTGCCAGACTGATTGAAGATGCTGGCGGTGCTTATTTGTGGAGTGACAATCAATCCACCGAGGCAATTCCCATGGATCTTGAATCGGTCTATGCACGTGCAGTTGGGGCTGACATCTGGATTAATCCGGGTGCAGCCAGATTCCTGGAAGAATTAAACCGATTCGACGAACGTTTTAGAGAACTTCCGGCATTACAGCAGGGCCGGGTCTTTAATAACAATCAAAGACTCACCAATGAAGGTGGAAACGACTATTGGGAATCGGGAAGTGTTCGGCCCCACCTGGTTCTGGCCGATCTCATGAAAGTGTTTCATCCTGATTTATTGACAGATCATCAGTTTATTTATTACAAAAAATTAAAATAATCCTTACTTTTGATTAGAATCAAACCTCATCAGTCATGGCAAGCATCAGGCTATTGAAAAAAGATATCAATAATCTTACATTCGATTTACTACAGGAGTGTTTTGCTTACAGACACTACTCAGAGGAGCTTTCAGAAGACAAATTTGATGATGTAATTAAGAAAATCGTTCTTCTTAGGAATGACCTGATCCTGAGGACCAATCATCCTGAGACTGATGCCGATTCCACCTCATTGAAACAACACTACCAACAGGTGCAACTTGACCTGCTGAAGCTGGTAGAAGTTGTTGAGGATCTAAAGAAGTAGGGTGTGAAGATTCAAACCAGGAGTTTCTTGATCATGGGCTTATTGGTGCTGCTCCTGGTGGCATTGGCACTGCTTGATATCAGGTTGGGAAGTGTCAGGATCACCTTTGCAGAAATCATTCATCACCTGAGGGGATCAGAACATCTATCTGAACAGCAACTTATCATCCTGAATAAATTTCGTCTTCCACGTTTGGCAACAGCACTGCTTGCCGGAGCCGCATTGCCGGTATGTGGCCTGCAGATGCAGACCCTGTTTCGGAATCCATTGGCCGGACCCTATGTGCTGGGCATAAGTTCCGGTGCCAGCTTTGGGGCTGCTTTGGTGGTACTGGGTGCTGGAGCAACTGGTATTGTAGCCACCTGGAATCTGGCTGTTGCAGCGTGGCTCGGTGCAGGGATGGTCATGCTTCTTCTTCTTTTTGTCTCCTTCAGGATAAAGGACGTAATGACCATTCTCATCCTGGGGATCATGTTTTCTAGCGGACTGGCCGCTGTGATTAGTATAATGCAATTTTTCAGTCAGGCTGCAGCTTTAAAATCATTTGTGATCTGGAGTATGGGAAGCCTTGGGAACGTAACAGGCCTCCAGTTACAAATCATGACGTGGGCCATCCTACCCCTTCTCCTGTTGTCATTTCTTTATTTGAAGGTGTTAAATGGCCTGATGCTGGGAGAGGAATATGCCGTCACCATGGGAATACGGATCCAGCGAACAAGGATTGTAATTTTTGCCACCACAAGCATACTGACTGGAACGATCACAGCATTTTGCGGACCCATAGGTTTTATTGGTATCGCAGTACCTCATATGGCCCGGTTTCTCTTTCGACAATCGGACCATAAAATCCTCCTGCCGGCCACCATGTTGACCGGTATGGTAGTGCTGGTGCTGAGTGACATTATCTCCCAAATGCCGGGGACTGAACGGGTTTTGCCTATCAATGCAGTTACCTCACTCATCGGAATACCTGTGGTGATATGGCTGGTCATTATCAATCGAAAATCGCAATCGTTGTGATGACTGATATGCAAACGAACCCTATTATCGCCCTGGAAAATTTGGCCATTGGATATGAAAAGGGCAATGCGCTGTTAAGTGGAGTGAACCTCTCGGTCGGACCGGGAGAGATGGTTGCTTTGATAGGCAGGAACGGGACTGGCAAAAGCACTTTGCTCAAATCGATGATTGGGCTTCTACCCATGATGGATGGTGCCTGTTATATGGATGGTGCCCCGCTTCATTCATACGATCTTCGAAAACGGGCACAGAAAGTCAGCTACGTTTCATCCCAGGTTTCTCAATTACCTTCCATTTCTGTACTCGAACTGGTAACCCTGGGAAGGATGCCACACACCGGATGGATGGGCAGGTTGGAAGAGCAAGACAGAAGCATGGTAACACAGGCCCTGGAGGAGGTACAGATGGGCTCTTTTTTGAATCGCAAACTGGATCAATTAAGCGATGGCGAACGGCAAAGAGTCATGATTGCCCGCGCCTTTGTGCAGAATACACCGTTAATGGTACTGGATGAGCCTACGGCATTTTTAGATATTCCAAATAAATATGAATTGATCCGTTTATTATCCGGGTTCCGGGATGGAGGTAAGTCCATTGTATATTCAACACATGACCTCGAGACAGCCATGATGTGTGCCGACAAGCTGTGGGTGATCCACAGAGGACAAATCCTGGAGGGTGCGCCTGAGGACCTGGGTATATCAGGGGTTTTTAATTCGCTTTTTGATACAACCGGAATCACGTTTGATGAAGAGGTTCGACGGTTTAAATACACCGAATCGCTAAAGGGAAGCATAGAGCTATCGGGTGAACCGGAAAATGCATTAAATTGGACCGGGAGCGCCCTTGAACGCCTGGGATATGATGTGAAAGATGGTGCTGATTCACGCATTCAGGTAAGTTATTCCGAACAGGGATATGGATGGATTTTATCCCACAACAAACATACCAACTCTTTCGAAAACATATATAGCCTGGCTCGATTCTTGATTAAGGAGAATTAATTAAGTAATTTGAACCGGTTTAACTAAATTTCAACAAGATGAAAGTAAAAAAGATCATTGCTTATAGCTTGTCCATTCTTGTGCTTCTGTTTTCAATGGTGGCTATCCTGGGAATATGGGAAGTGGTGGATATAGAGTACCTCATTGCCCGCATGTTTAAATCATTAATGGTCGTACTTGCAGCCTCAGCTGTGGTTGTTCTGATTTTCTCCATACTTGACAGACCGGAACGAAAAGAGGGGGAGGAGAACTAACTTATTAATCTGAGAACTCCTGTTGTATGAAGTCCTTCAAATAAGACTGGAAAAGAGTCTTTCAGAAGATTATTTGGCATAGAATTTGCATTTCTTGTAGCAAGGATGTATTTAATGAGATAATATGAAGATATTGTACAGACATTGGAAACCCGGGAGTGATTCATTGCCTAAATGTTAAATATAAGGCATAAATATTAACAATTTTTAATGCTTTTTTTAAAAAATTAATGCAACTTTTTTTTTACTTTGACGTTTAATATAATGTAGAAAGTTTATTGATTATCAAATAGATAATTTCGTTCTTTAATCTACATTTCTTTTCATAGATTTAGTTTTAGGGTTAGTTTAGTTTTAAGGTCCCTCTGCACCCGCAGGGGGATCTTTTTTTGCTGACTTGTATTGAATATATTTCAAATTTGCTATTTTCGCAAAGCGTATGAGACTTTTCAGATTTATTCGGGGTTCAGGTTCGTTCAAAATGTATTACAGGTTACTGAATGAACTTTATAAGGTTGTCTATGGCAGAAACCTGATGTTGCATTTTCCTTTTTACATGAACGATCAGGAATCATTTGAGCAGCGACAGATTAATCTGGTTGAACATTGTATCTCTCGGTTTTCTGACTTCTCAAATAAGACCCTGTTGGAGGTGGGGTGTGGAAATGGAGCCAACTGTCACTATATTTCCAGCGAACACCCTAATATTCAAGTCATTGGAATTGATTTAAATAGGGAAAATATTGAAATTGCGATTGAAAATCAGTCCACTGACAAAATTAAATTCATTGTGGATGATGCGCAGAAACTTGAGCATATCGATGATAACTCCATAGACCTCCTAATCTGCATTGAAAGTGCTCTTCACTATCCTGATAAGCATGAATTCTTCAATCAGATTAAACGTGTTCTCAGACCTGATGGCGAGTTTGTTATTGCAGATATATTGCGTAGGAGCGAGGACAGGGGAAGATCTCTCTGGTGGTGGAAAAAGAGCATGTTGCTTTATCATACCAATGAAGAAGATTATTTAGGTTATGCAGATGGAAATCAATTAAAATACAATACATCACAGGATATCACCAACGAGATTGTGCAGGGTTACCAGGGACATAAGAGTTGGATTTCAAGAGAAAACAGGAGTTGGAGTTCCTATATCCTTTTACAATTTACACTTTTCGTTCTGGTAAGATTGTACCTGAAAGAGCTCAGGAAACATAAGAAATATATGGTATTCTCCGGTGAGCACTCATAAGCGAATTTCTTCTCGTTAAGTTCACATTCATTTTCTATCTTTGCACGTCAATTTACAATGAAATGCAACGAATTGATCAGATAATAAAATCCGTGGCTGTCGAAGCAGTCAGGGACAACTGGAGTGTCAACATTCAGGAAGGCCAGGTTCAGATCCAGAAAACCCGCAGGGAATTTGAAGGTGATTTTACAGTGGTTGTCTTTCCGCTTCTCAGGCATTCAAAGTGTTCTCCCGAAGAAACTGGAAAAGCTATGGGCCAATACATGGTCGATCATTCGGATATGCTTTCAGGATACAATGTGATTAAAGGGTTTTTAAACATGGTTGTTTCCCAACAATACTGGAAAGAATTGCTGGATGGCGATCTTCGGGGCCCACACTATGGTTTTACACCAGTGGATGCAGGTTCTCCGAATGTGATGATCGAGTTTTCCTCACCCAATACAAATAAACCGCTCCACCTGGGGCATATCAGGAACAATCTGTTGGGCTATTCTGTTTCGAAAATCATGGAAGCCAGTGGAAATCATGTTACGAAAGTGAACCTGGTGAACGACCGGGGCATCCATATTTGTAAATCAATGCTGGTATGGCAGAGCGAGGGAAATGGTGAAACACCAGAGACAGCGGGCATGAAAGGGGACCACCTGGTTGGAAAGTATTATGTTCAATTTGATCAGATATACAAGTCCCAGATCGAAGCTCAGGTTAATGAAGGAGTAATCAGAAGAGAGGCTGAAGCTAAAGCGCCCGTTCTGGAAAAAGCGAGGGAGATGCTTCGAAAGTGGGAAGCCGATGATCCTGAAGTGAGGAGACTATGGGAGAAGATGAATAGCTGGGTATACGATGGATTTGAAGAAACATACAAGCGGCTGGGTGTAAGTTTTGATAAGACATACTACGAATCGGAGACTTATAAGCTGGGAAAGGAGATTGTCCTGAAAGGGCTTGAGGAAGGGGTGTTCTATAAAAAGGAAGATGGCTCGGTTTGGGCGAACCTGGAGGATGAAGGACTTGATCATAAAATACTGCTTCGTGCAGACGGGACATCGGTTTATATGACTCAGGAGTTGGGAACTGCGCATCAGCGGTATGACGAATATGGTTTCGATTCGCACATTTACGTTGTGGGTAATGAACAGAATTACCATTTCCAGGTACTCGCTATCGTGCTAAAAAAGATGGGATATATGTGGGCCGATAAGCTCTTTCACCTCTCCTATGGAATGGTTGAATTGCCCGAAGGGAAGATGAAGTCACGCGAAGGGACTGTGGTGGATGCCGATGATCTGATGGATGAGATGGAATCTACTGCAAAAATGATGTCTGAGGAACTTGGCAAGCTGGAGGACCACAATGAGGAGGAAAAGGATATTATTTACCGGCAGGTAGGTATGGGAGCATTGAAATACTTTATTTTAAAAGTTGATCCTAAAAAGAATATGACTTTTGATCCAGGAGAATCGGTCGATTTTAATGGGAATACAGGTCCTTTTATTCAGTATACCTATGCCCGTATCCGGAGTGTGATAAGAAAGGGGGAGGGTATCCCAAAATCAATTGGAGATATACAAATGAATGTTAAAGAGGTCTCCCTGATTCGGATGATGCATGAATATCCTGAAATCATCAATGAAGCTTCCCGCACCCTGAATCCTTCACTCGTTGCTAATTTCTTGTATGATCTGGCCAAAGAGTTCAATCAATTCTATCACGACTATAGCATTCTTAGTGCTGATAACCAGGAACAGGTGGGTTTGCGGTTACTCATTGTGGAAGCTATTGGACAGATTGTTGAATCGGGTATGGATCTGCTCGGTATCGAGGTTCCCGAGCGGATGTAAAACAGAATGAATATGAAACGGATGCTTTTCATTGCTGCCCTGATGGGGATGACTATGATAATTAGTGGTCAGAAGAGCAGGGTGTTGTCTGTATTCCAGTTGATCGAATCTGAGAAGTATGATGAAGCCAAGGAGGCCATCGACCTTGCGGTCTGGAACGACAAAACTTCCAGGTGGCACCGGACCTATTATGCAAAAGGATTGCTTTGTCAGAAAGCGTTTGAAGCTGGTTTCGAAAAGGGTGATATCAAAAAAACCAACCTCTATCCGGATCAACTGGTGGTTGCATATGATGCTTATGAAAAAGCACTACAGCTTGATTCAAGGAACAGGATTGCATCTGCCATAGCCGTGCAGTACTATGCTCTCGCCAATGATTTTCAGAACCTGGGTGAAAAGTACTATTTGAAGAAAGATTATTCCAAAGCTGTGGAGGCATTTGAACATGCATTGTTGCTTAGCAAAAGTCCACTTCTTTCGGTTGTAACTGATACCAATCTGGTTTATAACACCGCCATGGCAGCATATGAGGCCAGGCAATGGGATATTGCAATCAGTTACCTGATTGGGCTGAACGATGATGCTTACTCTCCCAATACGGCACTTTTGCTCTATTCTGCACATGTGAATAATGGCGATTCTCTACTGGCGGAGCAAGTTTTATTTGATGCTGAGGAACGGTATAAAAGTGAAGAGACCATTGTACTGCAGCTTGTGGATCTACTGGTTGGAACAGGCAGAGCGGAACAGGCTGTTGCAATACTGGATACAGCTTCGTCTCGTCGTCCGGAGAACTATTATTTTCCATGGACACGAGGATTGGTATTCCAGCAATTAAAACTCTATGACCAGGCCATTGTGAGCCTGTCTCAAGCAAGCACACTTGCCCCGGGAGAAGTGAGGATCTATTACAACCTGGGGATTTGCTACTATAACATAGGTGTGAGCATTAATGAATCGGCACGACAAATCAAGAGCAATTTGGAATATAAGTCAGCAAGGAGAGAGGCGATGGAACAGTTCCGTGAGGCGGTAAAATGGCTGGAAAAAGCATTTGAACTTGATCCGGCTGACCAGCAAACCATATCAAAACTAAACCAACTTTACTATCGCTTGCAGATGACTGAAAAGCAAAAGACCATGGAGTTGCTGATTCAGTGATCAGAATTTAAACAGAAGAGACAATCCCACGAACTCTTTGAACTGAGTTTTAGCCACTTGTTTCTGACTTCCATCCGGGCCCAGGACCGGTTCGCCATCCGAATCATACAGGTCGAATCGGACGTCATCGTCATAGATCAGGTGCAGGTTCAGCCTGATGGTGAAAAACCAGCTAATCTTTTGATCAAGCAACATCTCCCAGTCAACATCAATATTCTCCGGGTGGTTCAGGTAGTTTGAGAAAAGCCTGAGCCTGTTGGTGATTTTCATATCCTCAAATGGACTTATTGTATTTATAAGCACGATTTGGGTTCCCAGCTCCTGCCTTGCTCGTTTGTTTTGATCGATTCCGTGTTTGGTCTGATCAATGAGGACCGTATCAAGTACGAAAGTGTTTTTATACGAGAGCGGTGCCATATTGAGGGTGGTATGTTTAAAAGGTTTATATTCTGCACCCAGACCGACGGTGAGGGAGGCAGGATTCAAAAATTTTGCGACAATCACCGAATCATTGGGATAATTATACGCTTTTGCAATTTGATTCTTCATATAAAATGAGGCACTCAGACCGATCTTGCCCGATGCGTTCCGGTTGAATTTTGAGTTGATCTCTACCAGGTCATTGTTTTTTATGAGCCCTTTCTCCTGGGTAATCAATGTGCCGAACTTTATCCTCATGCTATTGATCCATTGAGTATTTGCCTCTTTGTTGTTGTAGGTGGCATTCCCAATCATATCCAACATGGTGGCCAGAGAGCTTTCACCTCCTTTTGACCAGTTGGAAAAATAGGTTTGGTTTAAGGTGAGGGCACTGGAGAATGCATAATCCCAGAAGATGGGATCCGATTCCAACAAAGACATTTTGGCAAGGGTACGATCAGGTTGCTGAAGAGTTCTGGGTAGATGATCCGTCTCCTCCACCATTAATCGGTTCACGTCGATATCATCTTCCAGGAGGAGACTTATCTGATTTGTAGTTGGATTACCAATCCACAGGGTGATGGAATCATTTTTGTAATTCTTTACCCAGAATCGGTGTGAATTGGGGTGTCCGGTTGATATCCAGAGAGGGGTTTTTCTTCCGTGCAAATCATTAATAGTCAGCCTTATAGAATCTCGTAATTCGTTAAAGCCCAACAGGGTTTCCACTGCAACCTGAAGTGAATCTAATTGGTGTCTTCCCGAGAGATACAGGAAAGGAGTCTCCTCGCTTGACATCCAGAGGAATGCTGTATCATGATGGACTACGTAATCCGAATCGATGGAGATATGTGAGCTCCCATATGGTGTGGATTCGTAAACCGGAGGTGAAATCTTTTCATTAGAGTATTGGTGTAAAGGGATATTAAGTGATTCCAGCGCCGCTGTATCAATAGTCGTTACCAGGATCGTATCTTGAATAAACAGGATTGAATCCAGCATCCCCCTGTCATTCAGGATCGAATCTGAAAAAGTAAGGGTTGAAAAATCAACCGGGTAACGCGTTTGAATCTCATCCCTGAGCAGAAGGTCAAGGCTCCATCCTACGGAGTCAATGATAAAAGTGGAATCATTGAGCCAACGAATGCCAGTGGAATCTCTGACGGGTAGTTTTTGTATGGTCACTTCGATGGATTGAAAATTCATCTCGTTCAATTGCGCCCTGACACTGTCATAGGGTTCAGCAGTGTGATTGAGCAACCTCACCAGGGCCAATTGTAATGAATCGTCGCTGCTCCTCCAGAGTGAATTGCTGTATGCAACCTGCTGTACATACTCCCAGGCAGATGTCACACTAAATTCAGGTTCGGACACTATTGTGTCAACCATTGGTTGTCCGGCTTCCAAACTGACTTGTGCAAATGAATGGGACACAACAAACATGGATGCCATA
This sequence comes from Bacteroidia bacterium, assembly GCA_030596245.1. Classification (GTDB taxonomy): domain Bacteria; phylum Bacteroidota; class Bacteroidia; order Bacteroidales. Next base: position 9,334 of record JAUVKN010000096.1, read on the forward strand.
AAAAATATCAGACGTATCATAACAGGGGTATTACTACTGGAAAACGGAATATTAGCTCAGGATATTTCCTTTTGCAGCTTTTAGTGTATTGCTGAGCAGGGATACCCTGGTCATGGGGCCAACTCCACCTGGTACAGGGGTGATGTAGGAGCATTTCGGGGCTACCTCATCATAAACTACATCTCCTTTCAGTCGAAATCCGGACTTTGTCTCCGTGGATGGAACCCTGGTGGTCCCTACGTCGATCACAACTGCCCCCTCTTTCACCATATGAGCCTTAATAAAACCTGGAGCACCAAGGGCAGCAATCAGTATATCCGCAGAAGCGCAAAGCTCTTCAAGGTTTTTTGTGCGACTATGGGCAACGGTCACTGTGGCATTCATTGATTTTTGTGACATCAGGATGCTCATGGGTCTCCCAACAATGTTGCTGCGCCCCACAACCACACAGTGCTTCCCCGAAGTCTCGATGTTGTACCTTTTCAGGAGTTCAACAATGCCGTAGGGGGTAGCCGATGTAAAAGATGGAAGCCCAATTACTGTTCGTCCAACGTTGACTGGGTGAAAACCATCCACATCTTTTCGCGGATCGATGGCTTCGATTATCCTCTGTTCATTGATTTGATCCGGAATGGGAAGTTGCACGATAAAGCCATCCAAACCTTCGTCATTGTTGAGTTCTTTGATCTTCTCAAGCAGGACCACCTCCTTCACATCATCTTCGAATCGAACCAATGTAGATTTAAAACCAACCTCTGCGCAATCCTTGATCTTATAAGCCACATAAGTTTCACTCCCCCCGTCATGACCAATTAATATTGCAGCCAGGTGAGGATTCCTCTTTCCAGCTGAAACCAGTGAATCCACTTCTGCCCTAATCTCTTCTTTGATTGCTTTGGCGGTAGCTTTACCATCAATAATCTGCATAGCTATTTACTTTTAACTTTTTTTCGGTTATCGCCTCAAATCCTTCGGTTCCTCTTTCCCACTCGCACTTATCGCATATTTGGCATTTGTACTCTTTTTCCTTTACTGGAGGTCATCACTTTCATCATCTTCCGGGTTTCATCAAACTGTTTCACCAACCTGTTCACTTCAGGAACGGTGGTCCCGCTACCTTCGGCGATCCGCTTTCTCCTGCTTCCATTCAAAATGGTCGGATTGGCTCTTTCTGTTGGAGTCATTGAATTAATAATGGCCTCAATTCCTTGGAATGCATCGTCGTCCACATCCAGGTTTTTCATGGCTTTACCCATGCCAGGTATCATACTGGCAAGGTCCTTGATATTTCCCATCTTTTTTATCTGCTGGATCTGAGATATGAAGTCAGTGAAATCAAATTGGTTCTTGGCAATCTTTTTCTGTAGTTTTCTGGCTTCCTCCTGGTCATATTGATCCTGGGCTTTTTCAACCAGGGAGACAATATCACCCATACCCAGGATCCGATCGGCCATCCTGTTGGGATGGAATGCATCAAGTGCATCCATTTTCTCACCGGTACCTATAAATTTGATGGGTTTGTCAACCACAGATCGAATGGAAAGTGCAGCACCACCCCGTGTATCCCCATCCAGCTTGGTGAGTACCACACCATCATAATCCAGACGGTTATTAAATTCTTTGGCTGTATTCACAGCATCCTGCCCGGTCATGGAGTCCACTACAAACAGGATCTCGTGAGGTGTGACGGCATCTTTGACAGCTTCGATCTCTTTCATCATCTCCTGATCAATGGCAAGTCGTCCTGCTGTATCGATAACCACAGTATTGTAACCCTTCCTCTTGGCTTCTTTAACTGCTGCTTTAGCAATCTTCACCGGATTCATGTTCCCCTCTTCAGTATATACCGGAACATCTACCTGATCACCAATCACCTTGAGCTGCTCGATGGCAGCTGGTCTGTACACATCACAAGCCACTAGCAGTGGTAGTTTTCCCTGTTTGGTCTTTAGATGCGAAACCAGTTTTCCGGAGAAAGTTGTTTTACCTGAACCCTGCAATCCGGCTATTAGGATTACAGTGGGATTCCCTTTTAGATTCATGGCAACATTCTCGCCACCCATAAGTTTAGTCAGGTGATCATGTACGATTTTCACCATCATTTCAGAGGGTTTCACAGCATTGAGAATCTTCTGTCCCAATGCCTCCTCCTTCACCTCTTCAGTAAATTGTTTGGCTATTTTAAAATTGACGTCAGCATCCAGCAATGCACGCCTCACATCTTTCAGGGTTTCTGCTACATTTATCTCGGTGATTCTTCCCTGTCCTTTGAGCAATTTAAATGATCGCTCAAGTCTATCTGATAGATTTTCAAACATCTGCAGTAAATTCCAATTTCAAGCTGCAAAAATAGCTAAAATCGTCCAGACATGAAAGGAGAGTTATAAAAATGCTCTACTCTTTTGAGGGCACTACCGAAAGGGTTCCGAGTAAGGAAATATCATTCAGGTTTGAATAATCATAGATGTAAAATCCGTCATCCCCGATCATAAACAGAAATGAGGCAAGCGGGATCACATCATGAGCGTGTATCTCACTGAACTCAGCAATTTTATTGGAGGTTATTGCGTAAGGATCGGTGGCATCATAGACTTTCAGTCCATGCTCACCCTCACAAACAAACAGGGTGCTTCCATCGATACCCAGTCCGTAAGGATCGGACATGGCATAGGATACCATTCTTTTTGGCTCGTACTTGTCAGCTATATCGATCACCTCCAGCAAGTTTTGTGTACCCCCGCACATGTTACCTGCCCGCAGGGTTACGTAAGCACGGTTTCCATCAACTACCACCGGGTCGCATGCAGTAACGTGCTGGTAAGTCGATAGTAGGTTTGGAACGGAGGGTTCCTGAAGACTCAGGATATGCATGCCGTTGGATGTTCCCACATACATATGCTCACCAGAAATGAAGATGGTCTCCACATCCCCCCACAGGTATTGCTCGTTTTTGACCAGAGGCTGGTTAATATTGCTGATATTTATGCTTTTCAATTTATAGGTGCTTTCCAATGTGTAGAGGTAATCGTCATAGGTGATAAACCGGGCCATGGAGCCCCCCACACCATAGGCACTTACTGCCCCACCCATTTGGGCATTGTACCTTACAC
>JAUVKN010000266.1 GCA_030596245.1 Bacteroidia bacterium
TGAATCAGGTATTATTGAGAAGCGATGTAACCATTATGCAGGAGGCTAAAACAATAAAACTTCCAGCCGGTAATCGCAAATTGGATGATGTTAAATGGGTGTATCAGGATAGAATTGGATATATTTTCCCTGATCCGGCAACAGTTAATTTATCAAATCATGTTGAACAGGGCCGATGGTCAGACATTACTGATCAAAAAAACATCTCCGGGGAAATTGTAAGTGAGGAAGTTTTTATGTTGTGGCTTGATCATGGAAACCGGCCTGATAATGCTGCCTATCAATATATAGTGGTGCCTGGTGTAGGTGAGAAGGAGTTAATGGAGACGAGCAGTAATAATCGCCATATTGAAATTATTTCAAACACATCTGATATACAAGCTGTAAAAAGTAATAAACTGGGCATAATCCAGCTTGCATTTTATAGAGCCGGAGAGGTAGAAATCTCAGATGGTTCCAAATTCAGAATGGACAGCCAGGGCATGGCAATGCTTAAAATGAAAGGAAACAGAATCGGAGAATTATCTGTTTCTGATCCTTCGAGAAAACTAAGTAGAATAATGATTACCGTTCCGGATATTTACAATGTAAGTGGAGATAATTTTGTTGCATTCCCGGACAATAACCATAACAATACATTGATAATAATAGACTTACCTCAAGGTGTTTTTGCGGGTAAAAGTGTAACTATTAGATTTTAGGGTCCTTCAGCTACTATATCGTAACACATCAGGGCATCCCCATGATGCACATACATCCTCCCTTTATGAATGACCGGGTGGGCCCAGTGCTGGTCAGTTCCCAGGGGTACCTCGAAACTGCTGATCACCCTGCAATCAGTTTCATTTGTCTCAATCAATGCCAAAACTCCGTCGGTTCCGTAACAATAAAAGAGCCCTTCAGCAAAAATAATCGCTCCCCCCGACACCTGGTCTGAAACATAGTTAAGATTCCCTGTCTCCGCATCAATGCAAAACCACTGCTTTTTATCAAAAGTCGAACTATACACAGATCCCTCATGTATGATAATTCCGCCCAGCAGGTTGAACCACTCTTCATTGCGCCAACCTGCTTCAGCAGTTTTTCCGTCTTCTGAAAGCTGTATCATTAAATGGCCTTCTGTGGTATCGGCTTGCGCACTGGCACTGTACACCCTGCCACCATCATACACGGGGCTGTTCGCATTTATTTTATTTCCCTGTTTATGTGCTACTCTCCATAGGGCCTGACCATTATCTGCATCAATACCGAGGACCGATTCTGCTGTCATGGTAACAATGAGCCGCATATCGTTATGCTGCACCAGGATGGGAGAACAGTAGGCAGATTGTTCGCCATTCCCTTTACTGGTCCATATTGTCTCTCCTGTAAAACGGTCAAGGGCCACCACATTATGCTCCACGCCACCAGGGGTAATAATGATCCGGTCCCCGTCAAGCAGGGGAGATTCAGCTATTCCCCAGAGTGTTTCCTGGGCACCGAATCTCTCGAACATGTCAATGCTCCAGAGAACCTCTCCGGTTCCTCTCTCCATGCAAAATGCCACACCCTGTCCGCTTACAAAATAGAGCAGTCCATCAACAATGGTGGGAGTCGAACGCGGACCTGTATAATTTGCATACCACTCCAGTCCGTACTCCTTTTGCCATAAAAGATTACCCTCCATATCAAAGGAGTATATGACCCCAATGGTATCCGGCATTCCCAGAACATACAATTGATCCTCAACCACGCTTACACTTCCGTGTCCGGCACCCAGTCCTTCAAAGGACCAGAGCATTTTTGGACCAGCATCCGGCCATTGATTCAATAAACCTGTTTGAGGGTATTTGCCATCGCGTTCCGGACCGCGCCATTGTGAAAACTCCTTCCTGCCTGAGCATGAAACCATCATAAAAACAAAAATTACCAGGAGTGATTTTCTGAATGACATCATTAAATGAGATTTGATTGGAGCGCAAATATATAAGTCTTTTGAAAACTTTGTGCAAATTCCTTAAGGGCTCCGGCATCAGCCTTAACAATTTGACTTTAGAATAGTAAATGGGGTAGGTCCATGGTAAGATCTGGCTTCATCACAGGTATGGCGACACATCATGCCAGCGATTGACACCCTGCACAATCTTTTCCCTCCTTTAACTTTTTATTGTGGCACCGGATCTCTTCGTGTTTCACACAGTTGATGCCCAATTTATGCATGTCTCGGTTGTGTCCAACCATATAGGCAGGAAATTTTCCCTTCTTTTTCACCAGGACATTGAGCATCATTCCCAGCATGGAGAGGCTGATGAGAATCAGGGCGGAAATGAGAATCTTTAAAAACATATGAAGCAAAGATAGTAAACCTTATGGGTAAATCCTTGAACAGATGCTGAAAGGATCACTATTAAAATAGTTTCTTTTCGGAATGGAATTTACCCATTCATAAGCCTTAGCGTTGCGGAAAAGCAGTGAATTACTGCCTGGCGTGGTTTCGCTTCAGCAGATAATATACCGGGATACCCACAAGGATCACCCCGATGGCGATGGAAGATTCAACCGGCCTTTCCAAGTAAGCCAGTACCAGAATGGTTATGGAGAGGATGATAAAGACCAGCTGAATGATCGGATACCCGGGTACTTTGAATACGGATCGATTATTCATCCTGAGCTTGAATATGCCCAGTACGGCCAGAATGGGGAAAATTCCAAGTGAGAAACTTAACACGGTAATGATCTGGGTAAATGACGCCGAAACAACGAAAATAATAGCCAGCCCGCTCTGCATAAGAATGGAGATTCCCGGAACATTGGAGCGGTTAATCTTTTTAGCCATTTTGAAAAAATGACCCGACTCGGCCATGGCGTAGTAGACCCTGGGGCCGATAATAATAAGGACGCTGATGGATGACAGCAGGATGACAGCAATAAAGAGAGAGAAAAACTGATCCAGGGATCGGTTGAACAAATTGTTGGCTGTCAGACCCCCGATAGAGATCACACCCTTCATCTCTTCGGCAGGAATGGCATATATATAAAGTGTATTTAACAGCAGATAAATGATGGTGACAAACAATGTTCCGGTGATAAGTGAGCGGGGAATGTTCCTTACCGGATTCAAGATCTCCGAACCGATGTAAGTGGAGGCGTTCCATCCGCTGTAAGCAAACATGATCCACATTAGGGCCAGACCCATGGTTTTTAGACTCACCCCACTGGAAGTCCCCGTTAATTGAACCCTGAAATGTTCGAAACTGCCCTCCCCGAAGAGAAAACCTGAGATCACAAGTACCGCGATCAATCCAATCTTGAGCAGGGTGAGCAGGTTCTGCACCTTTGACCCTGACTTCAGACCAAAATAGTGAACGATCGTAAAGATCAGAATGATCCCAACTGCTGCTGCTTTCTTATAAAGCTCCACATCATCCATATTCATCCCTTCAGGAAATGTCCGGATCAGGTACTCACTGAAGGCCAAAGAAGAGGCTGCCATAGGAGCCGAGAATCCCACGAAAAAAGAGACCCACCCACTAAGAAATCCGGCCAGCGGACTGAAGAGCTTGGAAAGAAATATATACTCGCCGCCTGCTTTGGGGAAATTAGCCCCAAGTTCACTGTAGCTCAGGGCACCACACAGGGCGATACCCCCTCCCACAACCCAGAGCATGAGCAAAAGCAGCGGATCATGCAGTTGTGCAAGGAGCAGTCCCGAAGTGGTAAATATCCCTGCCCCGATCATATCCCCCACTACAATATTGGTCAGGGAGAAATATCCCAGCTCCTTTTTCAGTCCAAACGTATTACGAGCAGGCATTGGCATTCAGGATTTGATTTCTTATCTGTTGATTCGCTTATCCCTGCCAATGAGAAAATAAACCAGGGATCCGAGGAAAGGCAGGAAAATGATGATCAGTACCCATATGAGTTTCTCATTTCCCCGGAAATCATTCATTAATACACTAATCAGGGCCAGGAGTGGGAACAGGAAAATAAACAGGATCACCATCAGGGTAATGATCAGTCCGCCGCCAAAAAGGAATAAAAAGCTCATTTCAGATTTTTTTTTGAATGTCCCATAAAACTATGAATTAATCCTCTGCCCCGCAAAAGCTATTTATTCCTAAATTGCTTCTACAAACTTTCTAAACCAAAACCAATGAAACCTTTATTTCCTGTTTTCGCATTTCTCCTGACCATTACCGCATGCACAGCTCCGGAGACAAAACTTGATATTTCTTTTCCATTAAATGTTTATTCATCCTTGTTAATTAACTTACTATGAAATTATTAACCATTCTTGCATTCCTGTGGTTCATCCTGTTCTCATGCAATTCCAACATCACACTTCCGGAAGAAGGAGATTCGGGCCCCATTCGAATCAACCAGTTGGGGTATTATCCTCAGTCACCAAAAGAATTTGTGGCCGCAGACGTTGAAGCCGAATCCTACATGATAGTTGATACACAGGGAAAGGTCTGTTTCAAAGGCGAATTGACCGACAAAGGAACCTGGAATGTTTCCGGGGAAAAAGTGCTGATGGGTGACTTTACCGAATTTAAGACCCCGGGTACCTATGTGATTTACATCGAACCTGATATAGTTTCATTCCCCTTTGAGATCGGGGAAGAGATTCATCTGGCAGCACTGAACGCTTCCATCAAGAGTTTCTATTTCCAACGCGCCTCCATGCCCATTGAGGAACAGTTTGGCGGTATCTACAAGAGAGCATCCGGTCATCCTGATGATGCCTGTACTTTTCATCCCTCCACTGGAAAAGAGGAGGGAATCCTGAACTCCCCGGGAGGATGGTACGATGCCGGGGACTATGGAAAATATATTGTCAATGCAGCGCTCTCCTCGGCTCAAATGCTGAATCTGATGGAAATTTATCCGGAAATTGTGAAGGATGGCCAATTGGGAATCCCTGAAAGCGGCAACGGAATCAGCGACCTTCTGGATCTTTCCGATAAGATCCTCCTGAAGATTGGATCCATTCCCTATCAAGTGGGCCTCGATCACTTCGAATGGGGATCCAACAGCGATGTGCTGGATCAGGCCATGATCCTCTGTTATGCACATCATCTCACCGGAGATCAGAAATATCTGAAAGGCGTTATCCAGAATATCGATTATATCTTTGGCAAGAACGCCACGGGTTTCTGCTTCCTTACAGGGTTTGGCTCGAAACATGTAATGAATCCCCATCATCGTCCAAGCGGTGCAGACGGCATTGAGGAGCCCGTTCCCGGATTCATAGCAGGTGGTCCGAATAAAGAGAAGCAAGATCGTCAGTCTGTGGAGTATTCCTCTGATTATCCTGCCAAAGCTTTTCAGGATGTTCAGTCAAGTTATGCGTCAAACGAAGTATGCCTCAACTGGAATTCCCCGGCAGTTTTTGTCCTTGGCTACCTGGAGCAGGTGTATTGATCCTGCGTGTTTGAATCCTCGCCCCAAGCGGCGAGGAGATTCAAATTTCTGTATTGGGCAGAAAAAACTATCTTTAAAATTAAAGCTTACCACATGTCTAAATTCGTTATTGTGTTTCTATTTTCTGTACTCTCTTGTTATACAGTATATTCTCAAAACAAGCTCGTGATAGATGACAGAATTAGTCTCCTTACCGAAGAGGTTGAAGAACTGTTAAAAGCCAAACTGGCTGAGAATGATATTGAGTATACCACCATCGTTGATTTCAAGGCACGTTGTGAATACTATTTTGCAGACCTGAAATTATTTCTGCCCCGGGAAAACATACTAACCAGGCAGAAGCAAGTGGAGAATCTTCAGCTACGGAATCTGATACACCCGAAGATGGAAGCTTTGAAACAAGCGACCATAATACACGCTATTTCTTTGCCCCTTCTGCATA
>JAUVKN010000267.1 GCA_030596245.1 Bacteroidia bacterium
TTTTTTTTAAAGTATGCCTCACAAATTTCTCTTCCCAGCACACCATGATCCTCACGGGTGGAACGGACCATCCCCAGATCATGGAAGTAGGCAGCGATCAGAACCCCTTCCACAAGGGATTGATCCATCTGATGATTGAAAGTGGCGATCTCCCCGAGCAGGTTTCTGCAGATGTTCCATACCCGGCGGTGGTGGGTGTGATCGTGGGAGGGAAGAAAGGTGAAGGAAAAGAGATCTTCTGCATGATTGTGCAGCATTTCCAACCAGGTCTCCTCAGCCTGCCTGATCCATATATCGATCCGGTTATCCAATCAGCATTATTTTACCAGGGTGAGCTTCATCATGTTGGTTTTCCCCTTTTCAAGAATGGGGATGCTTCCCACATGGACCACCAGGTCACCTTTTTTCAGCAGGTTCTGACTCACCAGGAACTCCTCAGTGTAGTCGATATAGTCATTCATCTGATCGCACTCGGCAAGGTAATAGGTTCTGACCCCCCAGACCAGGGAGAGGTCCCTGATCAGATCCTGATTCATGGTAAAAGTTAAAATAGGGGCCCTGGGTCTGTGGGAACTTATCTTAATCGCAGTATAACCTGAATAGGTGAGGGTGATAATGGCAACTGCATTGACCTGTTCGGCCAGCCTTACTGCATTGTAACATATGGAATCTGGCAGAAAGGTATCACTATCGAACATGGGGGGGTGTTCCCTGTGAAAAATGAACTCTTCAGTTTCGGTAGAGTCGATGATCAACTGCATGTTCCTGATGGTCTGGACCGGATATTTGCCTACGGAGGTTTCTCCACTTAGCATTACCGTATCGGCCCCGTCCAGCACTGCATTGGCCACATCGTTGGCTTCTGCCCTGGTGGGGGTAGGATTGGTGATCATGCTCTCCATCATTTGTGTGGCTACAATGACAGGTTTTGATTTTTCGATGCATTTCTTGATGATCGATTTCTGGATCAGGGGAACCCTGTGAAAATCCACTTCAACCCCAAGGTCACCGCGAGCCACCATGATTCCATCTGCTGCATCAATGATCTCGTCAATTTCGTCCAGTGCCTCAGGTTTTTCAATCTTGGCAATAATATGTGCCTTATGGGGATGGGCATCCACCAACTCCCTTAGATCGTGTATATCCTTCACTCTTCTCACGAAAGAGAGTGCGATCCAATCTACCTGATGGTCCAGCGCAAACCGGGCATCTTTGATGTCTTTCTCTGTCAGGCTCGGCAGGGTGACTTTCGTTTGGGGAAGGTTAACGCCTTTGCGGCTTGAAAGAGCTCCTCCTGCGATGACCCTGGTTCTGACGCGATCCTTTCGGTTGGATTTGATCACTTCGAAGATGAGTTTTCCATCATCCACCAGTATCTTTTCACCGGCGGAGACATCCATTGGCAATTTTCCATAGCTGATGTATGCTTTCTCATTGTCACCAGTACAGGGTGTTGTTACAAATGAATACTCCTGTCCATCTTCCAGTTCGATTTTATCATTTTCCATTTCACCTACCCGCAGTTTAGGACCCTGGAGATCGGTCAGTATGGCCACATTGGATCCGAGTTCGTCATTGATCTGGTGAACAAATTTGATGGTTTCCAGGTGTTCCTCGTGGTTGCCATGGGAAAAGTTGATTCTGCAGACATCCACACCTTCCCGGATCATCTGCTCAAGGATCTCCCTGCTGTGGGTGGCAGGGCCAAGGGTTGCGATAATTTTGGTGTGGGATCTTTCGTGTCTCATGCCGGATGTTTTGGATCACATTAAAGATATTCTTATTGTGTCGATTCAGAAAGATTATTTTACAAAACTCTTCAATAAACTGATCTCTTCTGCCCAGAGGCTGTCATCGGGAGTCTCCAGCACCAAGGGGATCCCATCGAAACGGCTGTCGGCCATGATCCATTGAAAGTGATCCATCCCCAGAAATCCTTTTCCCAGGCTATCGTGACGGTCAACCCGTGTTCCCAGCTCCTTCTTCGAATCATTCAGATGCATTCCTTTCAGGAATTCAAATCCAATGAGATGCTCAAAATGGCTGAAGGTTTCTTCAAATCCCTCCCTGCTCTTCAGGTCATAGCCTGCCGTGAAGGCGTGACAAGTATCGATACATACCCCAACTCTTGACTTATCTTTCACCAGGTCGATAATATATGCGATCTGTTCGAATGTATAACCCAGGTTGGTTCCCTGTCCGGCCGTATTTTCAATAACCGTGATAACGCCATGGGTCTGGTCCAGCACCTGGTTGATGGATTCGGCAATCAACCGCATACTCTCCTCCTCCCCGATTTTATTCAGATGGCTGCCCGGATGGAAATTGAGCCGGTCAAGTCCCAGTTGCTCACAGCGTTGCATCTCATCCAGGAATGCACTCCGGGACTTTTCCAGTGCCGATTTGTCAGGGTTGCCCAGGTTGATCAGGTAGCTGTCATGGGGAAGGATCTGGAACGGTTCATACCCTGCTGTCTCGCAATGCTTTTTAAATTTGCTAATGTTCTCCCGGGTGAGTGGTTTGGCCACCCATTGACGTTGATTTTTTGTGAAGAGGGCAAAGGCAGTGGCCCCGATCGCTTTTGCATTCAGCGGGGCATTCTCCACACCACCTGATGTACTTACATGTGCACCTATATATTTCGTCATTTTTTTGAAGGGTGTGATCAGTGGTTTTACGTTTCGCTGATACAATTAGTTAACTATGAACAAATCAAGTAATTTATTGTTTTAAATTTCGTTATACTTCAAAATTACTAAAGATTAATATGATGAAAAAATTCACATTAATGATTCCAATCACAGGAATTTTCATCCTGGCATTCTTATCCGGTTGCTACCCGGATAAGATTGATTACGTGGATGAATATGATCTGGCAGCCACCCATTACGATGAAGATGTCGATTTCTCATCCTATAACACCTTCAGCGTGATCGACACGATCGTTCACCTGACAGAAGATGGGGAGGATGATCCCAATTTCAGCAGGGATCATGATGAATTCATCATTGACCTGGTACGGCAGAATATGAGGGACCTTGGATTCACAGAGAATGAGAATCCCGATTCATTGAACCAGCCCGATATTATCCTCTTCTGTGAAGCACTTTCCAGTGAGAACTACTCCTATTATTATTATGATTACTGGTCCTGGTACCCTGGTTGGAACTGGTGGTATCCTGGTTATCCCGGTTATCCCGGCTATCCCTGGTATCCTTCCTACCCATGGTATCCCGGGTATGTTGAATCCTATACCACCGGGACCCTTATGATTGAGATGGCAGATCTTGAAAGTTTTGATCCGGAGAAGAGGAGACTTGGATTTGTCTGGGGCGGACTGGTGGACGGATTGCTTGTCAAGAACAGCACCAATACCCAGTCAAGGCTTGAGAAACAGATCAACCAGTTATTTATTCAGTCACCCTACCTTCAGAAATAAACCAGATGATCATGAAAAAGTATATTATAACACTCACAATATTGTCTTCAGTACTCACCATGAGTGCCCAGGACGTGATCTGGAAAATGACATATGATGTTGGATTTCCTTTCTCAGCTACCAAAGATTTTACAAATCAGGTAAGCTGGCGGGGTGTAGCCATGGATGTGGACCGCTTCATAAATGATAACCTTGCTGTTGGACTGGGGGTCTCCTGGAGTGTTTTCCTGGAGAAGGAACCGGATAGCTATTATGAAAGAGAAGAGATGCTGCTCCATGGAACGCAAGTCAGGTATATCAACAACATCCCTCTGATGGCCAGGATATCCTGGTATCAGCCTATGGACCAGTTTGAGACCTATTTTACCATGGGGATCGGTACCAGCTGGCAGGAGAACCGCTTGGAAATCGGAACCTTCGCTTTTACAGGAGACTACTGGCAGTTTGCCTTGAGTCCGGAAGTTGGAGTTGTCTTCCCGGTCGGACAATCATATCTCACAGCCAAGGTTCGGTATGTGCATGCCATCGAAACCAGCAGTGCCCCGACACTCTCCTACCTGGGAGTTGGAGTGGGATTTGCCTGGTAAAGAACTTCTCTACAACTGTTCTGATTTTTGACCTAACAGTATTTCGTCTATCATCTGCTTAAACATCTTTTTGGTATCCTCACTGGTTTGGGCAATGCCATTACTCATGGTGGGCTTGCCTTCCTGTGGAACAAAAAGGAAAGCGGGAATGCTCTGGATGCCGAAAACACCTGCAAGTTCTCTCTCTTTTTCCGTATCGACCTTATAAATATGGATCTTTCCCTCATACTCTTTGGCAAGCTCTTCCAGAACGGGCGCTGCCATGCGGCACGGGCCACACCAGTCGGCATAAAAATCGATCAGGGCAGGCAGGTCCCCCTCATACACCCATTCGGACTGGTTTTTTTCATAGTTCATTACCTTTTCGAGAAAATCCTGCTTGGTTAGATTCACCGGCTTATCGGATCCTTTTGCCTGATCATTTCCACTGCTTTCAACTACACTGGATACAAGGTTTGATGACTCCTTCTCATTTTGTTCCAGCGATGTGGCGGAGCCATTGGTGCAGGAAAGGGTCAAAAAAGCTACTGTTGCTATGCCTAATGCTACTTTTTTCATGTCTATATACTTATGTGGTCACTTTAGACCAGGATTATAATTATTCATTTACGCTCAGTACCTCTGAAATGGCCTGTTTAAAGGTTTCCTTTGGCAGGGCACCCATGGCCATCTGGGGTTGTCCTTCTTTAGGGACAAAGAGCAGAGAGGGAATGCTCTGGATTCCGAATACAGATGAGAGCTCGCGTTGCTCTTCGGTATTCACTTTGAAAATATCCAGTTTTTCACCGTACTCCTCTTTCAACTCTTCCAGGATGGGGGCTATTACCTTACAAGGCTGGCACCAATCGGCGTAAAAATCGATGATAGCGGGAGTGTCTCCTTCAAATTTCCACTCTTTGTTCGCTTCAAAATTAAATATTTTCTGCTTAAATGTCTCGTTTGTCAAATGCTCAAGTTTCATCTCTCTATTTTTTTATTGGTTTATATTATGACGCAAAGATATGGGCAAACTTACAATCCCACTGTAACTAAAGTCACACAAGCTATTTAGGGAATAGTTATTCATTCCCTGAGAATGATATGGCAAGGTTTAAATATTGAACCAACGGGAAAAGTCCCTGATAGTTTGCAATCACATTTTGTGCAAAACCTTTTTTCGATATTTCAGAGTCCTTGTAATTCTTTGAAAAGATAAAATGTTTGTATTTGATCTCCTCCAGGTAGTTCTTTTTGTGATCGGTGAACCACTCCCGGTTGTTGTTTTGTGCAAGAGTTCTAAGAAAGGATAATATCGATTCCATATTAGGTTTCATATAAAACAGAACAGGGGTACTGAAAGTTCATCGTACCTCGAAATTCTTAACTGGTTTTTTCGTCAGATTGTATTATCTTTAAGTTACATCAGCCTTCAAAACCGGCAATGACAACAACCAGGACACCTTTACCAAAGGAGTTGACCTCTCCATCTGCGGAATTTATCTCGATTTCGGAGAGTATCGGCCTCTATTGGTGGCAATGGGATCACAGGGAGCGTAAAATGATCCTGGGTCCGGGATTGATGAAGATCCTGGGTTTAGCTCCTGGTGAGTTTGATCACTCTCTCACATCACTCAGTAAAAATATTCATCCGGATGATATTGAAAAAAACAGAGAGAGGATGCGCCGCTTGATTCAGGGTGAGAGCGATCTTTACGAACTCGAATACAGGGTGAAGGATCCTCAGGGAGAGTGGCAATGGTATTATAACCGGGGGACCGTTAATCAGCGTGATGAACATGGCAGGCCTGTTCATCTTGGTGG
>JAUVKN010000141.1 GCA_030596245.1 Bacteroidia bacterium
GCTTTATGTGATGTGGATGCAAATCTGTTCCCCGGCACTATCGATAAACTCTTTACTCAGAAGGGATTGAGGAAACCAAAAACCTACCAGGATCTGCGGGAACTTTTTGAGGATAAGGATATCGATGCGGTATCCATTACAATCCCAAACCACTGGCATGCACTTGCTGCGATCTGGGCTATTCAGGCAGGCAAGCATGTCTCGGTTGAAAAACCGTGCTGTCACACTTTTTTCGAAGGGCAAAAACTGGTAGAGATAGCCGGGCAGCACAATGTCATCGTCCAGGATGGAGCAGAGCAGCGAAGCAATCCGTGCGGACAATCCATGGCTGAATATCTGCACTCGGGTAAGATGGGAGAGGTTTACCTGGCCAAGGGGATCTGCTATAAAAGAAGAGATTCCATAGGTACCTACCCCGATGGCCCGATGCAGGAAGGGGAAAAGTTCGCCTTTACAGTGAATAGCAAGAACTACGAACCAGCGTATACCCGTGAATATTTATCAAACGTAGATTATGATCTCTGGCAGGGACCGGCACCCCGGCAAGCTTTTAACCGAAACCGGTTTCATTACAACTGGCACTGGAACTGGATGTATGGAAACGGAGATATGGGTAACCAGGGTGTGCATGAAATGGACATTGCCCGGTGGGGACTTGGAGTTTCCCTTCCCACACGGATTACTACATCGGGAGCCCATGTGATGTTTGATGATATGCAGAATACCCCGAACCTGCTTATGGCCATGTTTGAGTTTCCAAATCCTGAAGGTGCAGGTGAGAAAAAGAGAATGCTGCAATTTGAGGTCAGGCATTGGGATCATAATCCGGAAGGGGCGAAAGTCGATGTGGATGATGATGTGAATACCTACATGACAAGCAGTGCCAATACCGTTGGCAACCTTTTTTATGGTTCTGAAGGATATATGGCAAAACAGGTGAACAACTGGCAGGTGTTCAAAGGGCGGGAAAGGGAACCCGGTGATTCCGGTGCCGGGATTGGCAATCACTTTCAGGATTTTGTGGATGCCATCAGGGCCGGAGATCAAAAACTGGCAAAAGGGGATATCAGGGAGGGATTCTACTCCTGTGCATTGATCCACCTGGCCAATATATCTTACCGCCTGGGCCGGAGCCTTGATTTCGATCCGAATACAATGAAGTTTGTGAAGGACGCTGAGGCGGATGCAATGCTCACAAAGGAGTACAGGGCTCCTTATCAGTTGCCAATGTAAAGGTCAGAATCTCAACATCTCCTGGTAGTGCGGTGAATCTGCAAAGATCCCACCGCTTTTCTGATAGTAATCCCGGTCAAGGTTGAAAACACCCTCTTTTGTTTTACGCCAACCGGCATCGGGGTAAGGATGGTACCCCACCATGGTCCCCCAGTTTTTATAGTTCTGGTGCCCGTTGGTCTCCAGGAGTCCGAGACCCAGTCCGGGAAACGGTGATAGCCTGGCGGCGATCGCTTTGTTCCATTCCACCAGGATGGGATTTACGGTAAGGTCTGCGCAAAAGCAGGGTACACCTCTCTCGTGCGCTGCCTGTGCAATTTTCATGGTCATGCTGAGGGTTTTGGCGATGGCTTTCAGGGCGATGGCCTGGTATCCCATCTCCATCCGGTGGATGGCGTCCTCATCGGTATGGGCACTTTCATCTGAAGCGATCCGCACCCCCATATCGTTCACAACTACCTCCAGGTGCTCCGGAAAGGGCTCCTCAATAATGGCGATCTGGTCAAACGCTCCTATCTTCTTTGCATGATCCAATAACTTCAACAGGGTCTCCTTGCTTTCGTAACGGCCATTGGCATCGAAATAATAGGGCAGCTTTCCGTTGGTGGAATGGGACGTTTCCATATGACCAATGGACTTGTGTATGGCCGATAGCCGTTCCATATCTTTTTGAAGCATCTCCTGTTGGGTTCCCGGCTGTCCGATCTTGATCTTCATAAAGAAGTAACCCTCATCGGCTGCCTGTTTGATCTCGGTGATAGGGATGGAATAGGCCATCAGGGGAATGCTGGCCACCTTTTTATGGTGGTGAGAAAGCGCAGGCTTAAAGGGTTCAGGGATCATATCATCGAAGTTGGTGATCCCGTTCTCGGCTGCATGCAACAACCAGGCAGCATTATCGACTCCAACCATTGCATTAAGGGCAAATGTCTTTCTCAAGTGCGGATTGCCACTGATCTCTTTCCCGTATTCATAAAGTTCGTCCAGGATATCTTCCAGCAGATCGAGGGGGGTGGTAAATGATTTTCCTTTACAGAGATGAAGGGCCCTTTCACTCATGGCATACATAATGGCGTTACCACCGGCCTCGGAATGGTCTGCAAAGACTTTTGCATCGGACCAGAGTACATTCTGGGTGCAAAGTCCCACCTTTTCCAGGCCCGAGGTGCTTTTCATCATGGCCATGGTCTGCCAGATCTCACTCATGTATCCCCCTTTGAAACCGAAGGGACGGATGAGAGGTTCTCTTTCGAACTGGGAATCTACCTGTGCAATGGTCACTGGTTTTAATGCATTCAATGGTTTAGGTCCCATGGCAAATCCCGTTTTGTTGACCAGGGTAAAGGCTGTGGCCGTCCCGGTAGTTTTTATAAAGTTCCTTCTTGTAAATCTCATAAGGTGCGCATATTGTCTGTTTGCTTTCAGGAGGGTAACAAACCTTTCAATGATTGTACATCATGCTGAATGGTTTTGATGGCCGAAGCTGTTTTTTCTTCAATGCTCATTTGCTTGTCAGGGTAAAGCGGGTACTCGATGTGGAGGGAGATGGGTCCGGTGATTTGATACGCGTTTACTAACTTGAAATACTCCTTAAAATCTACCATTCCTTCACCCATGGGTACATTTTTAATGCGCCACCTGCCATCCTGCTGACTCCATATAAAGTCCTTGATGGCCATGCATTTGATATGATCTTTCAGCAATTCCATTCCCAGGGGCCATGATTGTGCCCCTTCTACAACGGCATGGCGAATGTCATACTGACAACCGGTCCATTTTGGATTTTGATCATGGATGACCTGCCAGAGATCCCACAGTGGAGCTCCAAATCTTGTGCCTGCGTGGTTCTGGTAGGCACCATGGAGCCTATATTTTTCATTCATGATGGCAAGCCGGCTCATTTTATCCCTGATTGTCTCCAGGCTCTTCACCACCCCCACCTCTTTGTCATAGTTGTAGTATCCCAAGCGGTAGTACCTGATTCCAAGATCTGATGCTACCTTCAGGATCTTCCCGGTGGACGGGTCATCGGGATCGGTAATTCGTGTGGTCATCATGGTCAGTTCCAGTCCCGCTTTGCGGATGGCTTTCGCAGCCAGCGGCAGATCCCTCTCCACATTTTCAGGCAATACATGCCCTCCGGGCCGCACAGTCAGATCCAGCCCGTCCAGTCCGGCCACCACACTGGCTTCAGCCATCTCATCGTACCCGAGAAACTGCAGGTGCTTTGAAAACAGGTGGATCTTCCATGAGCTGGCACCGATCCCTGCACCGGTCCCGGCACGCTGGTCCGTTGCAGCATTTACAGCACTTGCCGGTATCAATGATCCCACCAGGGGCAGTCCGGCCCCGGCCACTGCCAGTTTTCGGGTAAATTCACGGCGGGTCTGTCCGGTTCCCGGAGCTCTATCTATATGATTTAGTTTTCTCTTCACAGGTTGTTGTTTAATAATTCCAGAGTTTCCATGGAGTCCGGTACTGGTAATGAAGCAGCTCGTTTGCTTTGTCGCTGTTGGTGATCCGCTCATTTACAGGATCCCACTCAATACGCATGTTCATGGCCAGGGAGATGTTGGCCAGATGTGCAAAACTGGTGGAGCGGTGACCGTTTTCCAGGTTGCAGAGTGGCTCTTCGCCCGACTTGACGCAATCCAGGAAGTTCCTGACCAGATTGGCAGTGCTGTCCTCCTTGATATTCAGGTCACCATGGGATTTATCCCCTTGTAGTTTATAATGCTCCTCTTCAGCCAGCTTATCCCATTTCTGAAATTGTCCCCGTTTTGCCGGAGAAATATGGTATCCGTCCTGGTTGGCCACCAGGTTGGCTTTTGAACCATTGAATTCCACTTCACCTCCATTGATCCCGCCCCCGCTGCTGGCCTCATGGATACTGAACTGTACAATGGTCCCGCTGGCGAACTCAAAGAACACCTCCATGGTATCGGGGATGTCCCTGTCGTCCTTCACAGCGTACTTACCACCATGGGCGGTGATGGCAACCGGAGCTGTCTCCCCAATCATCCAACGGATCACATCCATATAGTGGACGCCCCAGTTCCCCATCTGGGAAGAGTACTCACTCCACCAGCGGAAAGAGTAAGGTGCTATGTTGTACTGGTACTCCCTGTATGCGCGTGGACCCAGCCACATATCCCAGTCAAAATCAGCCGGCGGTTTTTCAGGCGACATTCTTCCAATACCATCGGGGAACATATTGCTGATCCGAAGGGCCCTGGCTGTGGTTATCTTTCCAATCTTCCCGGCCTGGATTTCCCCGAAAAGCTTCTGATATACAGATGAGCCTCTCCTGTTCAACCCGACAGCACACACTCTTCCGGTCCTCTCCTGCGCTTTCACCAATTCCCTTCCCTCTTTGATGGTGATGGTCAGTGGCTTTTCCACGTACACGTCCAACCCTGCTTCCATGGCCTGGATGGCCTGGATGGTATGCCAGTGGTCGGGAGTGGCAATGCACACTGCATCAATATCTTTCTGCTCCAGCAGTTTGCGAAAATCGGAGTAGCGTTTTACCTCCGAACCAAACTGTTCTTCCAACTTTGGTACTTTACCCAGTTCCAGGTAGCGGGGATGAACCGATGACCGGTCGCGGTTGAGATAGGGTTCATATACATCACAAAGGCCCGCCACCTGAACATCGGGATTTGCCATGAAGAGGTTCAACAGCTGTGACCCCCTGTTGCCAATTCCTATAAAACCCATGCGGATCTTATCATTGGCCCCCACCTTTTTCAGGTCCCGGGCTGAGAGGGCATTCATACCCAGGGTAGTTCCTGCCGTGGCCATGCCGGATTTGGCAATAAATTCACGTCTTGAGATCTCATTGGTTTTCATAAAGCTGGTATTTCAATTGCGTATTATTATTCTAAGTTAAGCGCTTTTATCACCGCATCATCTCCCTGCAGTGCAGTTTCCGGTATGGGATTTTCCTGGTCGAATACCCTGAGCTGGTCTGGCTCCAGGACCTTCACAAAATCTTCAATATAGCCATTATTATAAGGAATAGCACCGAAATTCAATCCCAGGTGGTGGGCCAGGAAGTTGTAAGCAGCAACCCTTTTGGAATAACCGTAATCATGTTTTTCGGCGGGCAGGTGCACATTTTCAACCCTGTGTTCGGCATCGTAGAGGGCGTATACTTTCTGAATATAGGGGTATTCGATCCGCGGGGTATTCCTTGTCCAGTCAGCTCCATTAGAAATAAGCAGCATGGGGCGGGGAGCACACAATGCTGCGATCTCCACATTGTTGGTCTGATGATGCGCACTCTTATGGATGGGCATCCCACTTTCACAAACGCACCCGCCGAAAAAGTGTGCAGAGACCTGAACCACCGGGACAGAGACCTTGATCCGGTCATCAATGGCAGTTAACACAAAGGTTTGGGTTCCACCCCCCGAACCGCCGGTCATGCCAATCCTCTCCGGGTCCACATCGGGACGTGATAGCAGGTATTCCAGCACACGCCGGCTGTTCCATGTCTGCAGCAGCAAGGCGATGGGCATGCGATGATTTACCTGATGCGATTCGCCATACCCCACCATATCATAGGCAAAAACAATGGCACCCATTCGCGCAAGCGCTGCACTGCGAATCTGTATATCTTTGGTGAAGCGTTTGTCTGCGGCATGACCGTGGGGACAGAGTACGGCGGGATTTTTCTCCTTTGGTTGCAGGGGTCTGTAAAGATTACCGGTTATGTAGAAACCCGGAAAGCTTTCAATGGCAATGTTCTCCACCAGGTAGCCATCCATCTCACGGGTACTCCTGATGACCGGGTGAAAGTTGCCTTCAAAGGGAGGCATTCTCTCAAGTTGCATGCCCTTGATAATACCGTTCCTGATGATCTCCGCCCGTTTTTCCCAGGATGCCAGATCATCCCATTGCGAACTAAATTCCTTCATCATCAGGTTTGCTTCATCTTCGCTCCAGTGCCTTCCCACGCAGAGCATGGGGTCCTGACTGAACAGAGTTGAAAGCGAAAAGATTAATAGGAAAGCGGTCAGCAACCTGGTAGAAATATTTCTTATGTCCATGATTGTGGTTTATTCCAAATGTATGAAAAACCACCTCTATGTGCAAGCTGTTCATAAAATGTGTGCGCACACACTATTTTTGTATGGTTGTATCCTGACCGGGGTTCATTAAGCCTGTTCTGTACGATCTGAAGGTAGATTCTCCCGGGTATAGATCAGCAGGTTCATGAATTGTTTCTTCTCGATTTTTTCTTTATACAGGATACTTCTGATCATGGATTCTACAGCCAGGTATCCCTGCCGCTTTGCCTCCTCTTCAATCAGAAAATCGACGGATTCGTCCATGACCCTGTCAATGTTTGCTCTGATAAGATCGTGCCCGATCAACAGTGGTTTCTGTTCCAATTTTAATTTCTTAATACTTATGGCAATTTTATAGACCATGGATCCGGTTACGTAAATAGCATGCGGCACTTCTTTTGAAAACAGTTCTTCCATAAGCTCATCAATGCTTTTCTGACTTCCATGGTCTTCAATATCGAAAGTTTTAAAATCGTATTCATTCAGTAATAGCTTGCCGGAATAATAATTCATGAAACCACTTTCCCGCGCAAGCAGGGCATACATCTGGTCCAGGTTTTTTGACAGATTAATGGTCCATAGTTTTTTTTGTCCCTGGATGTGCCTGGTTATCTGGTGTATTAGTTTCGCTACTGTAAGGCCAGTTTGCACAGGGTCATTTCCAATAAATGAGAGTGAGGGGACACCATTAATATCTGAATCAATGAGGATAAATGGTTTGTTGTTCTGAAAATAGAACCTGACCAGCCTGATGCTCTCTTTATAGGAGGCGGGATTCATGATGACCCCGTCTATCTCATCTGAAAGCAATTTCATTCCGGCTTTTAAGAACTTTTCCGGACTGTTATAGGTCAGTTGGATAGAGTTTATATTGTAACCCTGCTCCTCATACCTCTCAATGGCTTCTTTGATCCCCAGATTGGGAAGTTCCCAATACTCACCTCTCCTGTATGAGGGCAAAAGGATGCCAAGTGTCAATGGACGTTTGCTGGCAAGTACCCGGGCATTTACATTCGGCTTGTAGTCAAGCTCCCTGATGATTTCAAGAATGCGTTTTTTTACCGGTTCAGAAACCTTACCCCTGTTATGAATTACCCGGTCGACGGTTCCGATGGAACAGCCTGCTTTCTCGGCGATATCTTTAATTCTGATATGGGTTCCGCTTTTCAGGTTCATCCGGGTTATGTTTCAGGATTACATATTCCTTTGAATCCGGGATCAATAAAGATAACAATTCTTAGCAAAAATAGCGAAAAAATTTAGATTTGACAATGTGTGTGTCCGCACACACATTTCTTTTGGAACGATGGGAAATTATCATATATTTGTTTATAGCAATTGCCAATTCATTGCTTTTTTATAAATTATTTAGATGCAGTTTAAGGGGAATAGATTAATTATTGCGATTATAATCCTGATACCAATGGTAATGTCAGTATCAGGTTTGAATGGACAGTCCCGTGGAGGAGTGAAAGGATCCCTGACGGATGCGGAGAGCAGTGAACCGTTGATGTACGCTAATGTTTCTTTCAAAGGGACTACCATTGGAACTGTGACGGATGGTGATGGGAATTACCAGTTGCTTAATGTCAGGCCGGGTACCTATACGTTGGTTTTCAGCTACCTGAGTTACCATAGTATTGAACAGGAGCTCGTTATCCGGGCTGGCGAGGTGAAGGTGGTCAGCGGTTCCCTGGAGATGGCATCGATCATGGGTGAAGAGGTGGTGATCACCGCCATGATGCGCGGGCAGACCGCTGCAATAAGTCAGCAGGTCAATTCCAATACCATTGTCAATGTGGTCTCAAGGGAGAAGATCATGGAGTTGCCCGATCAGAATGCCGCAGAGACTGTGGCGCGGCTTCCAGGGGTTTCTCTTGTAAGGGATGGCGGTGAAGGCACCAAAGTAACGCTTCGTGGGATGGCCCCCAGGTTCAACTCTATTACCATTGACGGAGAGAAGATCCCGTCCACATCTGACCAGGACCGTTCAGTGGACCTGAGCATGTTTTCCACCGATGCACTTGCGGGAATTGAGTTTTATAAGGCATTGCTACCCGATATGGATGCGGATGCCATTGGCGGCAGTATCAATTTTACCTCACGTACTGCTTCCGGAGGATTTCACGGGAATGCCAGGGTACAGACAGGATATAACCAGCTTTCAAAGGCGTTTGGCCAGTACAAGGGAAGTGTTTTGTTCGAAAACAGGTTCTTTAATGAGAGGTTCGGGGTCATCGTCGGAGGAGGCATGCAAAAGGCCGACAGGAGTTCAGAAGGCTTTACCGGCGATTATGCCACCGATTTGGGAACCGATGCGGAAGGCAACACCATATTCAAAGTGAGCAAGTTGAATGTGACGGATAACAGAGAAACAAGATACCGGTACAATGCCAATACCACCATAGATTTAAAGCTGGATAACGGCTCAATCCTTTTTTCAAGCAATTTCGGTCAGACCAACCGGGAGGATATTCGGAGAAGGAGGAGGTACAGGGTGGATGCGGCCTACCAGGAACATGACCTGCGAGAGAGGCACTCTACCAACCTGGTTCTATCCAACCGTTTGAGCGGGAAGCACAGGTTATTTAACCGGCTGGAACTGGACTGGGCAGGTTCATATTCACTCTCCCGGAACAACAGACCTTTCGTAAGCACCATGCGCTTCAGGGAGATTGGTGCATACAATGTGAATCCGGAGGAGACCTTTGATGATATCATCAGTGGAGCGAAAAACAACCTGGATGCCACCTGGCTAAAGGATGTCTATTTCGATACGTATGATGTTAAGGATGATAACTATTCGCTACAGGCCAATCTGAAGCTTCCGTTTAATCTTGGCCGACAGGTCCAGGGATATGTCAAGGCGGGAGGGAAATACCGTTATAAACAGAGGGTAAACGATATCAAACGGATATGGACGCAGCATTTCGTGGCCAAGGAAATTATCGGGGATGGACGGGAACAATCCGACTGGGAGATCAATTACCTGGAGGAATGGGTACTTATGAGCAATTTTCTGGGAGAAGATTATGCAGAAGACTATTCACGGTTCTTTGACGAGCGATATTATCTTGGACCCGGTCCTGAAGAAGTAAACGGTCCGCTTATTGATGCGGAAAAGGTGGAAGCATTCAGGAACAATTATGCAGATTATTATGTGGTGGATCCGTCAAAGGACCTTTCTGATTATGAAGCCGGAGAGAACATCACCGCCGGCTACGGCATGGCAGAATTGAAATTTTTCAACAGGGTTGATCTGATCGCAGGAGTGAGGTTTGAGAGAACCCAGAACAGCTACAGGAGCATCTTTGGCTCCCCCGTGGTGGACGAAGACGGAAATATTGAAAACATTACCGGGCTGGTGGATACGGTGGGGAACCGTGTGTTGCAGCAGTGGTTGCCCATGGTCCACCTGAAAATTGACTTGTTTGACTGGGCCAACCTGAGGCTGGCAGCAACCAAATCCCTGAACAGACCCAATTTTTTCAGCCTGGTACCCTGGGAAATTGTGAACAGGGGAGAGGGTTTTGCAGAGCGGGGTGAACCCAACCTGGAGCATATGAGTGCCTGGAATTACGACGCCATCCTCTCTTTCTTT
>JAUVKN010000050.1 GCA_030596245.1 Bacteroidia bacterium
AACGGAATGGCAACAGGATCGGGCATTGGCCTTACCATGGTAAAAGAGTATGTAGAGATGCACAATGGTGAAGTTACAGTGGAAAGTGCTCCCAATGAAGGATCAACATTTGAGCTTACAATACCAATTATCTCTGTCGACACTAAGGACGCTATAGTGGATACCCACCTGTCAGAACCTAAACATTCTAAAGTTTTGGTTGAGACATCTCAGGAGGACCCGGAAATCATAAATAAAGCTGTATTCCCGGGTAATCCTGTCATATTGTTGGTTGAAGACAACCCGGAAGTCATTGATTATATCAAGCTTGGTCTGGCAGAAAAATACAATTTCAGACTCGCAGAAAACGGAAAAATTGCATTGCAGATGATTGAGCAGGAAATGCCTGATCTTATTATTAGTGATGTGATGATGCCGGAAATGGACGGGTATACCCTCTGTACATCCATCAAAGAAAATCCCAAAACCAGTCATATTCCATTTATCCTGCTTTCCGCCCGAACCCTCACTGATCAGCAAATTGAAGGAATCAAAAGCGGTGCCGATGCGTATCTCACCAAACCATTTATCATCAAATACCTGGATGCACTTATTGAGAACTTGTTCCACCGAAAAGAGTTACTGATTGAATATTCCAGAATGCAATCCATCCTGAACCCAGCTGAAATCAATGTCACATCCACCGAAGAGAAGATATTAAAGCAGGTCATCACTTTCATTGAAAGCCACATTTCCGATCCCGAATTGAGTGTGAAGAGCATTTGTCAGGCCACTGGTTTTTCACACTCCTATCTCTACAGGATGATTAAAAGGATCACCGGAGAAACCATCAATGAGCTGATCAAGGATATCAGGATCAAACGGGCAGCACAATTGTTAAAAACCCGGAAACTCACCATTGCCGAGGTGATGGTGGAAGTTGGATTCTCCAACCATTCATACTTCTCAAAATGCTTCCGCAAGGTATTTGGAAGGTCACCCGGAAATTATGTGGAAAGCATGGTCCATTGATCAGTCTATCCTTCTGATTTGATAGTTTTTATGGATTTCATTCTGCTGAGAATAGCAAAATAATGCTGATTATTTATTCATATCTGACCATTTTCTTTCCATCTCTGTCCAAATAAGTCTCCCGATTCGAGGGAAATGGTTCCCATGGCTTACCACCTTCGCCGTAATTTGCATGGTATGAATTACCGGAAGAAAAAAATCATCTTAAATGGTATCATAATAATTCTCTTAATACTTACGCTTGCAACGGCAGTATTGATCATCTATTCTTTGGCAATTCATTACTAACCTTTCATCTATCAACTAAAACCAGAACTATGAAAAAATTCTTGAAATTTTGCCTGGTGGGATTCCTGCTCCTATCGCAAATACAATTTGCGATTGCTCAGGAAAAATCCATCTCCGGCACAGTGACAGAATCGTCAGGTCTCCTTATACCCGGTGTGAATATCGTGGTAAAGGGTACAACGATCGGTACTATTTCCAACCAGGATGGTAATTATACCATTACTGTCCCGGATGAGAATGCTGTACTTGTCTTCTCTTTCGTTGGCTATCTCAACCAGGAGGTGACCGTCGGGAACCAGACAACCATTGCTGTTACTTTACAGGCTGATGTGGTGGGCCTTGAAGAACTTGTGGTGGTGGGATACGGTACCCGGAAAAAAGCCAATCTAACCGGTGCTGTAGCCACCGTACAATCCGAAGAACTGGAAAAAATTACCAGTGTCAACTCAACCAACCTGCTGGAAGGCCAGATGGCCGGAGTGATCACCAAAGAGACTTCAGGCCAGCCCGGGGAGGACAATACCCGTATCAGTATTCGTGGATTTGATTCTCCGCTTATCCTGGTTGATGGAGAAGAGATGAGTCTAAATCAGATTGATCCAAGCATGATCGAATCCATCAGTGTCCTGAAGGATGCAGCGGCTGCTATTTACGGTGCCCGCTCAGGGAACGGAGTGATCCTGGTAACTACAAAAAGGGGAAGATCAGGCCAGCGTCCCCAGATCATGTACCAGGGTTCCTATTCCATACAACAGTTTACCAATAAACCGGGGCTTATTACAGATGCTGGCACGTATCTGGATGCATGGACAGAAGCTGAAGTCAATGTGGGACTTACACCCACCTATAGCGCTGAAGAGATCGCAAACTGGCATGCCGGCGAGGGTCGTTATATTAGCTACAACTGGTTTGACTGGGCCTATAAGAACTGGGCTCCCAGACAAAAGCATAACCTGAGCGTCCAGGGTGGAAGTGATAAGATATCCTATTACGTGGGACTCGGAGTAAGTGACCAACAGGGTGTGATTTCCTCTGACGACTGGTGGTACAAACGATACAATATCCTATCCAATATAGACGGAAACATTACGGATAATCTCTCCTTTTCTCTGGATCTTGGTTATGTGCATGAGCACGCCAGTGAAACCAGTAATACGGAGGTGCTTAACTGGGTATACAAGGCACAGCCTATGGCTCCTACCAGCTTTGAAGGGAGCGACCTGACACCTGCTTCAAACCTGTATGGGACCCATCAAAGGGTAGTTGGCGGTATTAATAAGGATATTCAGGGAGGTGCTGACCGGACACCTACCATATTCAATGGGAAATTTGAACTGGACTATAAATTCCCATTCGTGCCAGGATTATCTGCAAGGGCAAGCCTGGACTACCGCGTATTAGACAGAAGAACCGTGGAAGTAGAAAGACAATGGGAAGTTTATGTCCAGAATCCTGAAACCGGCGAAATTACCCTGGATGGACGGTTTCCTGCTACTGTGGTCAATAACGGGCTCTGGGTTACCGACATCCATTCGACCCGCCTGAAACCCAAAGCAGAATTGCGATATAACAGTGATTTCGGGGATCACCACATCGACGCCCTCCTTCTGGGAGAGTACTTTAATGATGCATCCGATGAGATCAGGGCCGAAACACAGAACCTGATATCCAATGATCTGATGTACCTGGGCCTGGGTGACAAAATCTACCATGAACTGGGCCAGACGGTGGAAGAAGCCTCCAGGGCATCCATTGCGGGCAGGGTCAACTATGGATATTTGGGGAAATACCTTGCAGAGGCTACTTTCCGCTATGATGCCAGCTCTTTCTTCCCACCCGATACCCGTTGGGGATTCTTCCCCAGCTTCTCGGCAGGATGGAGAATCTCAGAGGAATCTTTCATGTCAGATATTTCAGCAATTGACAACTTGAAGCTAAGGGCATCCTACAGTGAAACCGGGTATGATCTGAATGCCATTCGCTATGACTATTTTGCAGGTTATACCGTGAATACAAGTCCACTCTACCTGATGGGTCCGGAGGCATACCGGCGCTTACAGAAAGGAACCGTGGCCAATGAGGATATGACCTGGGAAAAGATGACCAACTATAACGTGGGACTTGATGTCAACCTATGGAGTGGCAAGCTGAACCTGGTGGTGGAGGGATTTTATCGGGAAAGGAGCGATATCCTGGCCACACCCCGGCAAACTTTCCCCAGCACATTCGGTGCAGCGCTGTCGCAGCGTAACCTTAACAGTTCAGATGACAGGGGATTTGAATTTGAACTAAGCCACTACAATAAAGTGGGAGAGGTAGGATACAGCATCAAAGGTGTTCTAACCTATGCCAGGTCAAAATGGATTCACTATGAAGAGGAGGATTATACCGATCCCGATGACATCAGGATCCTTCAGCAGTCAGGAAACTGGCGGAACCGGGCCATAGGGTATATCTCTGACGGAATATTCAAGTCCCAGGCAGAGATTGATGAAAGTCCGGTGGACCAGGACCAGGCCGGAAATTCTACCATTCTACCAGGAGATCTTAGATACAAAGACCTCAATGAAGATGGTGTGATCACCTGGGCTGACCAGGACTATATCGGATACGGAACCGGTAATCCCGATCTCAATTTTGGGTTAAACCTGGGTATGGATTATAAAGGGTTTAATCTGGGTATACTTGTCCAGGGAGGATCCATTTATAGTGGCTATATTTCAGGCCTTGCACAGGTGCCTTTTAATAATCAGTCAGCTCCCCTGACCATGCACTGGGAGGAGCGATACCATGAAGTGAATAATCCGGACGGGACACTTCCGGCCTTTTCCATGGGAGTGAGAAAACAAAACACCAAGTATTCGGATTTCTGGCTGAAAGAGATCACTTACTTGCGGCTGGAGAACGTGAACCTGAGCTATAACCTCCCAAAAGAGTGGTTATCTCCTGTAGGTATCAAGAACCTGAATGTGTATGTGGCAGCGCATAATATGGCAGTGATTTCCAACCTTGGAATGTGGTCATCGGAATTTGATCCGGAGGCTACCCTGTCCGTTAATAATTATCCTGCTCACAGGACCATCACCTTTGGAGTGAATGTCACGTTCTAATCACATATTCAATTGGATAACACTTTAAAATACAGAGATATGAAAATCTATAGAATAATAATGAGCATTGCGATCCTTTTGATGCTGTCCGGTTGTGAGAATTTCTTCGACCTGGATAAAGAGCCCCTGAATATGATTTCGGGTTCAGCGGTATTCAAGGATAAGATATTGGTAGAAGCGTATATCGCAGAGATATATCATGCTATTCCCTGGCACTATGGGGCAATTAATACCCCTTCCAACTGGATCCTCGTGGAAGGCATGGGTGCCGAAGCCCGCTGTTATGCTTACTGGCAGACACCTGCTTCTTTCCCGCTGACAGTGATCGACGAGAATGGATCCGGGGCCATTGATTACTGGCCTTATCAAAACATCCGTTACGCCAATGAGTTTATCATCGGCCTTCAGGCTTCGGAATTTGAACAGGAATTTATTGATCACCGGGTGGCAGAAGCCAGGTTCTTAAGAGCCTATATGTATTTCCAGATGGCCATCCGATTTGGCGGAGTACCCATCCTCACCGAACCGCAGGATGTGAATGCTCCGGCAGAGGAACTGAATGTCCCCAGGAATTCGGAGAAAGAGGTGTTTGATTTTATTGCCAGTGAATTGGATGCCATTATTCCCATCCTGGAAGAGGATACCGATGAGGGCAGGGTAAACCGGTATACAGCATATGCACTGAAAAGCCAGGCCATGATGTTTGCCGCCAGTGTGGCAGAATTTGATGGTACCCTGGAATTGGATGGTATCCTGGGAATACCTTCAGGTGAGGCGGCCAGTTACTGGCAGGCTTCCCTGGATGCCTCCGATGACATCATATCATCAGGGAAATACAGCCTTTACAATAAGGTTGCAGGTGATCCGGCTGAGAACTTTGCCCAGATATTCATTGATGAAGCCAATCCGGAACGGATCTTTGTTGAAGTATACGATCCGGCCATGGGCAAAGGACAGAGCTGGGGAGTAGGCGCTGTTCCCTTTGAGTTCAGGCAGACCTGGGGATCCAACTTCTGTCCTTTTATGAATCTCATTGATGAGTTTGAATATATTGATGGCACTCCTGGGGCACTCGATCCTGATCTGGTCGATGCAGTCCATCTCTTTGATATTGACGACGTTTTCAGAAACCGCGATCCCCGTTTTTTGGCCACCTTTTTCTTCCCAGAAAGTGACTGGCAGGGTGGAAAGGTCTATTTCCATAAAAGAACAGTGGTTGGGACCGATACCCTTACATCTGGTACAATAGGGGATGACAAGTGGCCCGCAAAGGCTGCCAACCGCAATACGGTCAACACCGGCTTCCTGACCCGCAAGAGGTTCGATGAATCGGAAATAGGTCCCCTGCGCGAAACCTCCGATGAGGATTATATCATCTACCGGTATGGAGAAATCCTGCTCAATTATGCCGAGGCAGCATTTTACCTGGGACAGACCGGCGAAGCCCTGGATAAGCTCAATATGGTTCGCGAAAGGGCTGGTATGCCTCTCCTTGGAACCATCACGGAAGAGGCCATTCGACACGAGCGGACAGTAGAGCTGGCCTTTGAGGAGAACCGCTATTGGGATCTGAGAAGATGGAGAATTGCCCATGAGGTACTGGATGGTTTGAGAACTAAAGGGATGGAATTCACCTACTATTATAACGAGGACAAATACGATTTCATGTATAAAAATGGTGACCCTTCCTCTCGCACTTTCCAGGACAGGCACTATTATCTGCCGTTCGGAGTAAGCCGGGTAGCAGATAATCCTAACCTGTTGGAAAACCCAGGATATTAACCTGCTTTAGAAGAAGCTACATTTAGCAAGTGGTTTTAGGTTAGATTGAGAAGTTGGTTACTAGCATACCAGGCATGTCCTGGTATGCTTCTTCAGGTATTTATCCACTATAATAAACACGATATTGATGAGTGAGATTAATAAATTGATCGGATTCATAGTCCTGCTGTTGTGCTTTTCCCTTTCAGGATGCACCAAAAAGGAGATGCTCCAATCCGGCCGGCCCAACATCATTTACATCATGGCCGATGATATGGGGTATGCGGACCTGGGTTGTTATGGATCTGACAGGATCGAAACACCGAACCTGGACAGGATGGCTGAAGAGGGCATCCGGTTCACGCAACATTATGCCGGCAGTACGGTGTGTGCTCCTTCCAGGGGATCGCTTATGACTGGCATGCATACAGGTCATGCTTATATTAAAGGCAATTTTGCCATGCAAACTGAAGGCAACCTTCCCATCCCCGATACCACAGTGACCGTTGCTGAATTGCTTCAAAAGGCCGGTTATGAAACCGGAGTTATGGGGAAGTGGGGCCTTGGAGGTCCTGGATCAGTGGGAGGTCCCAACAGCCAGGGATTCGATTACTCCTATTGTTACCTGGACCAGCGGAATGCACATGAGTATTATCCTCCCTACCTCTGGGAAAATGAGCAGAAAGTAATCCTGGACAACCAGGAAAATCCCAATGATTACAGCCATGACCTCTTTACAGAGAAAGCCCTGGATTTTATCGAAAGTCAGGGGGCCAAACCTTTCTATCTGTACCTGGCCTATACCATACCCCATGGGAAGTACCAGATCCCCGACGATGCACCCTATTCGGACAGGGCATGGTCACAGAACCAGAAAAACTATGCAGCCATGGTCACTCTTATGGACTCTGATATTGGTAAAATAATGGAGTTGCTTAAATCGAAAAAGTTAGATCAGAATACCATCGTCTTTTTTACCAGCGACAATGGTGGTGTACCTGGCATGTCTGATTTCTTTGAAAGCAATGGTACATCCAGGGGCTACAAAGGAGGCCTGTATGAAGGGGGTATCCGTGCACCGCTAATTGTGAGGTGGCCTGACAGGATTAACAAAGGAAGGATAAGCGATCACATCAGTGCTTTCTGGGACTTTCTGCCCACAGCCTGTGATCTGGCCGGTGTTGAACCTCCCTCAAACGTTAATGGGATCTCTTATATGCCTGAACTGCTCGGGAACCAGCAGTCAGCACATGAATACATGTACTGGGAATTCTTCAAATACCACTATGGATGGCAACCCGGTGACGAAGGTCCGCGAAATCACTTTGATTCCCAGGCCGTGAGAATGGGGTTCTGGAAAGGAGTAAGAACAGGCATCAACCAGGATCCCCGGGGACCTATTCAGCTCTTTAACCTTAAGAACGACCCGGAAGAACAAAATAACATTGCCCATTCACATCCTGAAATCATTGAGAAGTTGGATGAAATAATGACGACTGCTCGCAGGGATAGTGAGTTCTTCCAGGCAAATCAGTAGTCATTGCATTTAAACTGAATGTATATAAAATGAAAAAAATGTTTAATAAGTTTGGCAAGTTCCTGTTCATCCTTATGTTGGTGGCCTGTTCCTGCACCAGGAAAGATTTACCAGACAGGCCCAATATCATATTGATCATTGCTGACGATCTTGGATACGGTGATCTGAGTTTTCTGCCATTCTCACCCGATGATATCAATACCCCTAACCTGGATCAGATCGCCGAGCAGGGAACCTATTTCACAAACGCATATGCCACATCACCAATCTGCAGTCCCTCAAGGACGGGTCTGGTGACCGGAAGATACCAGGCCAGGTGGGGCAATTACTGGTATGGTGAGGGTGGCCTTCCGGCTTCGGAATTAACCATCCCTCAGATGCTGGGTAACGCCGGTTACCACACCTATAAAATAGGGAAAACCCATATGAATGGCGGACCCGTGCATCATCCACTGGATCACGGTTTTGAGGAATTTCTTGGCTTTATTGATCACACCTGGGATTACCTCCGTTTAAGCAAGCAAGATGTAGCCGAATATGGGGAGGACAATGCGCGAAAGGCACATCTGGGTCCCCTGATCCATAACCGTCAGCAGGTCTCTTACGAAAACGACTATACCACCGATATCTTTACCCGGAAGGCCATTGAAGTAATACAATCGGAATCGGAACAGCCCTTCTATATTCACCTATCTTACAATGCGGTACATCATCCCACCTACGTTTGTCATCCCGGCTACCTGGATGAATACGGCATTGAACAGTTCCCTTTCTGGGACCCACAAAAGGAACCCTACAAGGAGTGGCACAGTAAATGGGGAGGTCTGGGCGAGGTGGATCCCGATGGCAGAAAGAGGTACCTTCTCCAGCTGCAGGTGATGGACGAAGGTATCGGCCGGCTTGTGGAAGCCCTGAAAGCAACCGGTCAGTTCGAAAACACGATCATCATTTTTATCTCTGATAATGGCGGGACCATCAACACCTATGCCAATAACCGGCCTTTGAACGGTTACAAATATATGTTTGGGGAAGGTGGGATCCGTGTGCCCATGCTGGTCAGCTGGCCCGCAAATTTTCCCCGTGACAAGAGAGAAAGTTCCCTGGTATCAGCCATGGATATATTTCCAACCCTGGCAGATATAACAGGTCAATCCATTCCGGAAAACCTGGACGGGCAAAGCCTGGTCCCCATATTAAAAGGTTGGGCTGACCA
Source organism: Bacteroidia bacterium (assembly GCA_030596245.1). Lineage (GTDB taxonomy): Bacteria > Bacteroidota > Bacteroidia > Bacteroidales. The sequence continues at coordinate 8,921 of JAUVKN010000050.1, forward strand.
TGTACATGAAACCCTCTTCTTCTCCAATGGGAGGGATAGCTGGGTGGTGCGTCATGGTCCATGGAAATTGGCCCACAACATTGAATGGGATCATAGCTCCTTTAAAATCGTCGATGGGAGATGCATAAGGGATTCGGCCTACCACTATCCCGGTGGTACACGGTTGTATGACCTGGATGATGAAATTGCAGAGCAGAATGATCTTTCTGAACGCTATCCCGGTGTGGTTGATTCCCTGCAATTGCTCTATGCAGAATGGCGTAATGAGATGGTTGATCCAAAGAAACCCAATGACCGCTAAAACAGTTCTAAGATTATGAAAACCATTACCCTCCTGGCAGCTCTTTGTCTTGTATGCTCGATACCAGGATGTAGAAACAGATCCGATAGTCCACCAAACATCATACTTATACTCGCCGATGATGCAGGCTATGCCGATTTTGGATTTATGGGCAGCGATATGGCCACCCCAAATATTGACAGGCTGGCCAAAAGCGGAGTTGTATTTACAGATGCTCATATTACCGCCACAGTCTGCAGTCCCTCCAGGGCAGGCCTCATTACTGGCCGGTACCAGCAGCGTTTCGGTCATGAGGCCAACATCCCCCCACCCGACCTGGGTATGGACCCATCCGAAAAGACCATCGGAGATGCCCTGAAACTGGCAGGATATACCACCGGGATCATCGGTAAATGGCACCTGGGAACTTCAGATCAGTTCCATCCCAATAACAGGGGTTTCGATGAGTTCTGGGGTTTCCTGGGTGGTTCACGATCCTACTTTTTCAATGAAAACAAAGAGGACAGAGAGGGCCAGGACAAGGAGATCTTACACAATCATACACATGTGGATTTTAACGGTTACCTCACTGATGAATTCTCTAAACAGTCCATAAAATTCATTGAAGAAAACAGAGACCGGCCATTCTTCCTGTTCCTCTCTTACAATGCAGTCCATACCCCCATGCATGCAAAAGAGGCTGATCTGGAAAAGTTTAAAGAATACCCAAGGGCAAAACTGGCAGCCATGACCTGGGCCATGGACCAGGGTGTGGGTATGGTCCTGGACAAATTGGAAAAGGAGAAGCTCAAAGAAAATACACTGGTTTTCTTTTTAAGTGACAATGGAGGAGCCTCCAACAACCAATCCTCCAATCTGCCGTTGAAAGGTTTTAAAGGAAATAAATTTGAAGGAGGGCATAGAACCTCTTTCATACTCTCCTGGCCGGCCAGGGTAAAGGGTGAACAAAAATATGATGGATTAACCTCATCCCTTGATATCTTTGCCACATCCATCGCTGCAGCCGGCCTGGGTAACACCCCTGGAAAGCCACTGGATGGTGTCAACCTGATCCCGCATATTACAGGCAACGAGCCAACGGAACCCCATCGAAACCTTTACTGGCGCAAGGAAAAAATGGCTGCGGTCAGGGATGGTGATTATAAACTGATCCGGCTGGATGGTTATGGTTACAGGCTATATAACCTGCAAGATGATTTGGGAGAGACAAATGACCTGTCGGAGAGTCAGCCAGGATTGATGAATGAACTAAAGGCTTCCCTGGAATCGTGGGAATCAGGTTTAATGACTCCATTATGGGCTGAATCTGATCCATGGCAACGTGTCACTTTTGAGATCCATAAGGCGTTGATGGAAAACAGGGAGGTTACCATCAAAAGTCCGGAAGACCTGATAAAACTTGATCATTAAACAGTTAAATACATACCCCAATGATGAAATATCTGACACTAACCGTGCTTGTGGCTACACTGGCAATTTTTAATTCCTGTAACACTCCGCAGAAACCCGGAGAAAACCTGAAACCACCAAATGTTGTTTTAATCTATGCCGATGACCTTGGCTATGGTGATGTAAGTGCCTATGGTTCAACTGAAATTCAGACCCCGAATATAGACAGGCTGGCAGAGGGAGGGGTACGCTTCAGCAATGGTTACGCCTCTTCAGCCACATGTTCACCCAGCAGGTATGCCCTGTTGACCGGAGTCTATCCATGGCGGAATGAGAATGCAAAGATCCTACCCGGGACAGCACCACTGATTATCGATACTGCACAGATGACGCTTCCAAAAATGTTTAATGAAATGGGATACCATACAGGGATTGTAGGGAAATGGCACCTGGGCCTGGGGGATGGCCAAGTGGACTGGAACCAGCGAATATCTCCTGGTCCCAATGAAGTGGGCTTTGATTATGCATACATTATGGCAGCAACCCAGGATCGGGTTCCCACAGTCTATATTGAAAACGGCAGGGTTGTCAGGCTGGATCCCGAGGATCCCATTGAAGTCAATTACCGGGAGAACTTTCCTGGTGAGCCCACTGGGAAAGAGAACCCGGAAATGCTAAAAATGAAGTGGCATCATGGGCATTTCAACAGCATCGTCAATGGCATATCCCGTATCGGGTATATGAAGGGAGGAGCATCGGCCAGGTGGGTGGACGAAAACATGGCAGATACCTTTCTTGTGAGAGCACAGGATTACATCGTTGAGCATAAGGATGAACCATTCTTTCTCTATTATGCATTACAGCAACCCCATGTACCCCGGACACCCCATCCACGCTTTGTGGGCAAAACAGAACTGGGACCCAGGGGAGATGTAATCGTGGAAGCCGACTGGTGTATTGGTGAATTGATAAATACCCTTGAAAAGGAGGGGCTCCTGGAAAATACAATGATCATTCTATCCAGCGACAATGGTCCGGTCCTGAACGATGGCTATTATGACGATGCCGAAGAGAGAGTAGGTACCCATACCCCTGCAGGACCACTCAGGGGAGGCAAGTACAGTTTGTTTGAAGCTGGAACGCGTGTGCCGTTTATTACCTACTGGAAAGGTCAGATTGAGCCTTGCGTCTCTGATGCAGTTGTATCACAGGTGGATCTGCTATCCTCCCTGGCCTCATTGATAGGAAGCCAGATCAGGGTAAGTGACAGTGAAGAGCTGCCGGATGTGCTCATGGGTATAAATGATCAGGGCAGGGAGAACCTGATCCTGGAGGCCACAAGCAGAACAGCCCTCCGAAAGGGAGAGTGGATTCTGATTCCCCCCTATAATGGACCTGCAATCAGCAAGAGTGTAAATATTGAACTTGGTAACTCTGATGAATACCAGCTCTATGATCTGAGTGAAGACCTTGGTGAACAGAACAACCTGGCAGAAACGAATCCTGATAAACTTCAGGAGATGATTGCTACATTTGAAGAGATCCGCGGAGCAGGTTATAAAAACATTCAGCCACTTGAACTTAAATAGGTTTTTTGAAAATTACATATATGAAAAAGTTACATCTTATCATCCTCCTGATTATTCCGGTCCTCCTGTTTGGCTGTTCCATAACTGACCAGGAAAGTAATCAGAAACCAAATCTGTTGATCATTCATACCGATGAGCACAATTTCAGAACGCTGGGTTGTTACAGGGATTTGCTTTCCAATGCCCAGGCCTTTGTCTGGGGTGAAGGTTTAAAAGTAGAAACGCCCAACATTGACTGGCTGGCACAGAACGGGGTCCTGTTTTCAAAATGTTATGCCACCACCCCGGTCTGCGGACCCTCCAGGGGATCCTTTGTAACCGGGATCTATCCCCAACACACCGGTGTGACTAAAAACGATGTCCCCATGCATGATGAGATGATCACCTTTGCTGAGATCCTGCAAGGCAAGGGATATTTCACAGGATATATCGGGAAGTGGCACCTGGATGGTGAGGGTAAACCACAATGGGAACCGGAACGAAACTTTGGTTTCAAGGATAACCGGTATATGTATAACCGGGGTCATTGGAAAAAGCTGGAAGATACGCCGGATGGACCCCGTGTTGCCAGTGTCAATGAAAACGGGGCTCCCAATTATTACCTGAATGGTGCTGACGAGCAGTCGTTTACAACGGATTTCCTGACTAACAGGGCCATGGAGATGATTTCAGAGAATAAAGATGCCCCTTTCTGCATCATGCTGAGCATTCCCGATCCGCATGGACCGGACAGGGTTCGTCCTCCCTATGATGAAATGTACACGGATCTCTCCTTTACTGCTCCCTCCACCTATGATAAACCGGATGCAGGAGTCCCATCCTGGGCACAAAAAAGTAACAATGCCGGGATCAACCAGGCACAGTATTTTGGCATGATAAAATGCATTGACGACAATGTGGGCAGGCTGATCGATTTTCTAAGAACAGAAGGTCTGCTTGATAATACCATAGTTGTATTCACTTCCGACCACGGAGATCTCCGCGGTGAGCATCACCGCCATAATAAAGGGGTCCCACTGGAAGCCTCTGCAAAGATCCCTTTTATTATCTCTTTCCCACAGAAAATTGTAAAAGGGGCTGTGGTTGAAAATGCCATAAGCACAGTTGATTTTGCCCCCACCATACTGGAATTACTCGGCGCTAAACATAGTGTGAAGATGCATGGAACTGACTATTCAAAGGTAACCACTGATCCAGGCACCAGGGACGAAACTGCAGATATTGCTTTTGTAAGAAGTACAGGAACCGATAGTGACGGAACCTGGATCGGAGCATTTACCAGCCGCTATAAACTGATCCTTTCGACAGAGGACGATCCCTGGCTGCTTGATCTGGAGCAGGATCCAGATGAGTTGATTAATTATATTCATGAGCCAGGAAATGAGGCGGTGGTTAAAGAGCTGGGCACAGAATTACAGGAATATGCAGTTCAGTTTCAGGATCCGTACCTCCAGAATAACAAAATGTCGAATGACCTGGATGGATTATTGAATTAGTTTCTCATTAAGCTCACCAGCAAGGTTTACTTTTTGCTGACCAAAAGAGACGATACTAATCAGGCAAAACAGGCCTGATAGAAATGTGGTGGTGTACGTTTTCATTTTAACAATTTAAAATGTCCGTTCAATTTTCTCTAAAAACAGCTTTTCAGCGATAAATAGCCAATCAAAGGAGATAGATTGGTTGGCCAGATGCGTGTGGTGGTCCTGATCAAGCAGATACCCTTCAGGTTTTGAGAGGATACGGATCTGGCCATAAACCTTCTCTAGTTGATCTCTTAGCTCTTTAAACTCTATTGGTAGATTCTGAATGCGAATTAAAGCCTCGTTTATTTCCTGTTCCCCCTGGGTTTCATCATAAGCCTTAAGCAGAAGCAGTGCGTGGGCTGAAAAACGAACCAGGTGATTGACCTGTTCGTATACCTCAAGCCTGTAAGTATTGCGGGTGGCATTTGATTTCATCACAGAGATCTTTGCTGCTATGCTATCGCACTCCATGATCATCTCAGCAGCAAGTTCAAGACGGTCAGCATACTCAACACTCCATTGGCCCCTGTTTCCCACATCCGGGAGATCTATAACAGCTTCCCCAATGGGATCATCAAGCTTCCGCAATGATCTGCGGTCACTTCGGTCTAACAATAATGCATTGTTCCATAGTGCCACCGGCTTTTCCAGCCGGTCAATAAATGCAAACTCATCCCCGGCTACGCTGTTTGAAAACTCCCTATGCCGGTAAGCTGCTTTGATCTCCTCTTTTGACCTTTGATCGCCGCTCCATGAATATTCTGCAAAAGCAAGGATACCCCGCATATAGAGTTCGAAATGGGGTGAATCATCATCCCAAAGGGTTAGCAACAAACCATCAAGCCCCTTCTCAATGGATGTCATGGCAAAGGATCGGATGTTCTCCATGTTGCTTTCATTCTGGGGCATCAGCACCCACCTGGTCTGTCCTGCGGTTGCTCCCATGACCTGCATGCCATATTCCCGGAACCACTCCATGGCCATTCCATTCCCAATGGCCTGGGGTGTACTGTAATTCCAGCGCATATATACACAGTTCTTTGGAAATTGGTCCAGGAACTCAAGCAGTTTGGATTCATTTTTCTCCCACACGCTGTTTACCTCTTCCTGGGTAAGATCCGGATTGAACATGGCCCTGTACACTCCTGCCTGTTTAAGAGGCATATCATCCCAGAAGATGGGGATGCGTTCGTTTATCCCGGCAAACTTGCAAACCTTATCCAGCCATATCAATTGCAACTCCAGCGGTGACTTTCCACTCTCCCGGCCGGTGGTATGTACTTCGTCACCCCCCACATGCAAATACCTGCCATGAGGAGTGGCTTCCATAGCATCCAGATAAAGGTCAAATTGCACATCATAGGTTTTTGGATCCAACGGATTAAATGCCCAGTCGCTCTCCGGGTCATCCCGCAACTCCTTAAACTGGTCATGTTTTAAAATAAATGAGGCATGGCCCAATCCCTGGATCAGGGGGCTGATCTCAATATTCCGTTCCATGGCATAATCACTCAGTTTCTTCCACTCAGCAATACTCATTGCATCGGCCGATCCTACTTCAGGTTGCCGTTCATAGGCCAGCTTATCTTCCATCTCTGCAATAATTGCATTCACCTTGTAGCGGGCCAGTTTATCCATTAGCTTATAGTAATATTCTGTCTTCTCCCTGTGGTGTTTCACATCAAGATGAATGGCCCTGTAAGAGAGCAATGGAAAATCCTCAATGTGGCAGAGAGGTAGTGGCACTCCCTGCTCCAAAGCATCCTCCATGAGCTGCTCCAGGGTCATGAACCCATAAAGTAATCCTGCCTTATCTTTCCCTGCGATGGTGATTAGTCTCTTTGAGATATCAAGGGTATACCCTTCTGCATTCAGCTCCAGGGATTCATCCATTTTGAAAATAATCTGAGACTGAGACTGTTTCTCTGCAGGCTGGATTTCTGACAGATACTCTCCCAGGACCGGAAGTTCACTTCCATCTGCACTGTAGTAGTGAATGATATCATCCACTGATAAAGCACTAGCGCCTGTGAATTCAGCATGTTGGGGCAGAGGTAAAAGGTTGAAATCACCGGTTTTGGTATCTGGTGACTGGCAGGAAAATAGCATGATCATGCTTACTGAAAACAGGAGGACAAAATGATTTTTCATGGTGGAGTAGTTTTAAATGTCTGTAAAAATTAAAATGTCAGGAGGGTCTGGTGGACTGCCGGTAATACTTCAGTGCATTCCTTTTCACCTCAGCAGTGGTATATTTCACATGCTTACTTAGAAATGTGAGCACAAATTCTTCATCATGTTTTGAGTATTCACGCATGACCCATCCCACGGCTGTTTTTGCAAACCGCTCCTCCCTTCGGATCAGAATATCAGAGAATCTCTCTATTTCCCGGGCATGATCCTCTATTGACCTGGCTCCTGCAAAAGGGACCAGTGATGCACGGGCTTTCCAGAGATAGGGATTCCTGTTCCACCGCTTTAAAATCCAGATTACCTGAGGGTCCTGTGAATCTATCATGGGTGTCAAAACCTTTACACACAACCAGTCCGTGGTGTTCCAATCAAAAATATATCGTTCGTCAAACCAATCTGAAATCAGGCTAAGCAGAAAAGAGTTTTTCTGTTTTCCCAGCCAGAAAAGCTGGATATAGAGTATGGCTGCCAGCTTCTCTTCAGCGAAGCGGCCTTTGATCAGTCCCCTTACCAATCCAACCTGCTGATTCATTGGCAACTGATCCAATCCCTCTTTCAGGTTCCGCTCCAGAAGGATTCTCCTTATTTCAGGAATACCGGCGCCAATAAATGGGATGGTATCCTTCATGTACCTGCTCCACCAATCAGCTTTCTCACTCTTTGCATTCCGCTTTAGCTCCTCAACTATTTTATGACCACTGTGATTCATATGGGAATTAGTATTCTCCTCTAAATTAGCTTTATTAGTTGAATCTGAAAAAATCAATTCTTACCATGTTTTCAACCAGGGTTTAATGGAATAATTGAATTCACTTATTAGAGTCCTGTTGTCTATTTAGCTTCGATTCGTATTCTTTTTACAGCATCAACCATGCCCATAAACCCATCCACAGGTACATACCCGGCAATGGAATTTCCGGAACCAAGCCCGAAGCCCCTGGTCATGCTTCTAAATTTTTTCCCTTTTTCCAACACTATCCGGTGCACCTCATCATAAGAGTTCAGGCAGATGGTATTTACATCAATCCCACCGAAGAGACCGATACGGTCATTGTACCTGGTGATCCACGCCTCGAAAGGGGCGATTTCATCTTCATTGGAGTGTTTTGCATCTATACCGGTGGCGATGATCTCTTCCATGATGTCAAAGATGTTGCCACAGCTATGCAACAGGAACTTCTTACCTGAGCGGTGCACCAGGTCAATGATTCGCTTATATTGAGGAAGTATATGATGTCGTATGGTATCCGGTTCAAGCAGTGTGGATGTTTTGAATCCCAGATCGTCTCCCATGCGGTAAAATACAAAGAG
>JAUVKN010000081.1 GCA_030596245.1 Bacteroidia bacterium
AAGGTGCTTTACCTCGATCATTGCAGGATGGTTCTTGTGAGTATCAGGTTTGCCAGCAGGATCAGCACGCTGCTCTGAACTACTGCCCTGGTACTTGATCGCCCTACCTCCACAGCCCCACCCTTTACGTTGTAACCAAAATAGGCTGAAACAGTGGTAATAATCACAGCATAAACTGCTGTTTTGGTCATGGCATAACTGATATAATAGGGACGAAAACCATATTGAATACCGGAAATGTATTCTGAGGGAGATACCACATTGCCCAGTGCACAGGACAGGTATCCGCCTGCAAGGCCCACGATGACACTCAACAGGCACAGGATAGGAAAAAAGAGTACAGCAGCGATGATCCTCGGAAGGATCAGATAGGAGGCGGAATTGACTCCCATGACCTCCAGGGCGTCGATCTGTTCAGTGATGCGCATCATGCCCAGTTCAGATGCTATGCTGGATCCCACCTTACCGGCCAGGATGAGGGCCACCATGGTGGATGAAAATTCCAACAGCAACGAATCCCGCACTGTAACACCTATAATGTACCTGGGAAGTAGTGGATTTTCAATATTATAATTGGTTTGTATGGTAATCACAGCTCCTACAAAAAGGGAGACAATCACTACAATGGGGAAAGAGTTAATACCTACTTTTTCAATCTCACGTATGGTTTGACGATAGAGGACAGAAAACTTTTCAGGTCTGCTGAATGCCCTTATCATGAGAAGAAAATAGGTTCCTATATGTTCAAGCAGGCGCATGGATAAATTTCTAGCACATGAATATATTAAATATTGTATAAAACATTTGCTAAGGACTGGGTGTTAATTAAAAACCAGCTATATTTATTGAAGTTAGATGAAAAATTACGAATAAATTCCCTATATCGAATTAATGGATAAGAATAGTTATTGTGTAATTATGGCGGGCGGGATCGGAAGCCGATTCTGGCCCCTCAGTAAAGTCAAACGCCCCAAGCAATTCCTGGATATCCTGGGAACGGGCAGAACCCTTTTGCAGCAGACCTTCGACCGTTTCAAACAGATCATGCCGGCCGACCATGTTTTCATTGTAAGCAACCTTGAATACAAAGAAATAATAGCTGAACAATTGCCGGAAATTCCTGTGGAGAATATTCTGCTTGAGCCCCTTCGCAGGAATACAGCACCTTGTATAGACTACGCAAACTTTCGCATCCTCAGGAAGAATCCTGACGCGAAAATAGTAGTGGCCCCTTCTGATCATCTGATTGTAAAAGAGGAAGAATTTCTCCGGTCTGTGAGCCAGGGTCTTGAATTTGTAGCATCAAATGATGCATTACTGACCATGGGAATTGTACCAAGCCGACCTGAAACAGGTTATGGGTATATCCAATCCATTCAAAAAGAGGTGTCAGGTTACGAATCTACAGGATTGAGAAAGGTGAAGACCTTCACAGAGAAGCCCGACCTGAAAATGGCGAAGGTATTTCTTGAGAGTGGGGATTTCTACTGGAACGCCGGGATATTTTTCTGGTCACTGAAAAGTATTATGAATTCCTTTGAGAAATTTCTACCGGAGATCCATACCATGTTTAAAGAGGGAGAAGATCTTTATGGAACTGACAAAGAGCAGGATTTCATTCAGAAAACTTATGGCAATTGCCGTAACATCAGTATCGATTACGGTGTCATGGAAAAGGCTGACAATGTGTATGTCCTGGTATCGGATTTCGGTTGGTCAGACCTGGGTACCTGGGGATCACTCTACGAACAGCTGGCCAAGGATAGCAATCAGAACACTGTTACAGGAAAACATGTTTTCATGTACGACTCCTCCGGTAACATTGTAAACGTTCAGGATGACAAATTGGTGGTGCTCCAGGGCCTGAAAGATTACATTGTTGTTCAGAATGAAAACATTATTCTGGTTTGTAGAATGGATGATGAGCAGAAGATCAAACAATTCGTCAACGAGGTCAAGGCGGAGATTGGGGAAGAGATGATGTAGCATACCCGGGAGTCCTAAAATCACATGTTGCTTTTTTAAAATATACCTCAGGGATGTGTGGATTTTTTCTTTCAACTTAGAGGAGTTTCAAACCAACACTCAATTATTAGTATCGAAAGGGTATTCAAGAAGGAAGCCTATAATTATTTGCGCAGTAAAGAATTTCAGCGACAATTGAATACCCTGAAGATATAGCAACGTGGTTAGTTATTTTCTCCAGAATTTTTAAAACAGTGCTGAAATCTTTTGTTTCACAAAACATTAATAGGCACAGTTTTTAAATATTCTTCCGAAACCAAATAAAAAAGCCGCATCGGTATGGATGCGGCTTTGATATTGTATGTTGCTGGGTCTAATACTCCCAGAGGTCATGTTCCATGATGAACAGGTCCCTCTTGATCCGTTCAGCCTCCAACAATACATCTTGTCCCAGTTTGTAGTCGGTAAGCATCCTGTTTCCAAAAACATTGGATTCGGCGATGATCGTACTGGAGAAACGACGCTGGAAAAACAGATCATCAAATGAAATGGACTGTGCATCATTGTTCGGGTTGTACACAGAGTGAGTGGCAAACAGCCTGCGACATTGCGGGAAATGCACCACGAAAGGAATTGTTAACCTGGGCGCAGGTAGTCGTTCATTGAACTCATCATAAAAGTTATAAAAGACAGGGGCAATTGCAACGATCCGAACCTTCATAACTGAATGCTGCTTGTCAAAATACCACTGTTCCTGAATCTGGAACTGAACAATGTCATTGGATCTCTGACCCATCACCAGAAAATTGCCATCATTATCAAAGACGCTATCTCCACCTGTACCTGAATATATATCTTCGATTGTAGTTGTATTGGAAAAGGGATCCTTCCAGCCAGTAATAGGATTAAAAGCATAGGGTGTAATCTCTTCCGTTTTGATCCCCTCCATCAACAATCCAAACAGGCTGTATCTATCTCCATCGCTCATGGACCCTTGGGTTGGGTAACGAAGTGGCATGTTCATGCGGTGGCGGAGGTCAATGGAGCGCCATACGTCCTTGCCCCACATTACATCTGCTTCCCTTATATAGCTATACGGGACCGGTTTCTTTTCCGGGATGATTGTTTCCGATACATATACATCAGTACTGGGTGTATATGAAGTAATCACTGGAGCATTCCCAGGTGTAATGGATGTATTCACATTTGGGTTTTGTGCGGATAAAGAGACCATCCAAATCGCCAGCACTGCTGTTCCGGTAATATATTTTTTTGCTTTCATCTTAAATAACTATTATGGTGATGCCATTCAGATTCCTGAGTACGCCGTCGGGGCCGGTTGCCCTGATCTTCTCAATCATGATCCTCTGGCCGCTTCTCAATTGACGGAAAAGGTTCTTCTGTTCAGAGGTAAAACGTTCGCTGGACGATCTCATTGAGCTCCAGATGTTGCCCTGGCCCTGGAATGCTACCTCAAAAGACTGAACCTTGTATTCCACTTCAAACACAAAATCATCTGCTTCTGCTTTCACAATCTGTAATTGGGAAAGATTCCCAACGGTAAGATTTCCTTCTGACCCCCTTACCCCTTGAACCTTTGCATCAGGTGTTGGCAGGTTAAAAACCCTGAAGTCCATTCGATTCATTAGGGTTCTCGACCCATCCGCTTGTGAATATACACTCACTGTTGCTTTATTTCCCTGTGGTCCGGGTTCTACTATATACTCTCCGGCCCTTACCCTGCGAATCTTACCACTGGATATTGTAGCTTTTACAGTACTTTCTGCCACACCACCGGCTGAGATTTCCACCGGGTTGGAAATACCACGGTAAAATACATTCATTCCTGTGGCTGAGATGGTAGCATTCGCTTCAGCCACTTCGTATTCCGCTTCAAACGGTCGACTGATCACATTTCCTTCGTTTTCAAGTTGAATGGTCCCTCCCCACTTGCGTATCCCAATGGAATTGGATGTAGCTGTATAGACACCCTTTCCGGATTCGACAGCAAGCATGGTCCCATTCTCAAGTACCACTTCCGGCATTTTGGTGGAGTCGTAGGCCGCAAGAAAAACCCTGGCCCTGTACTCCTGTCCCCTGAATACCAAACTTCGTTCGGGGATTACAACAGCCTCCAGTGTGTTGACCGGTACGGCACCGGCATCCACCTGTCCCAGCAGGTAATTGAGCATCTCAGCTTCCACATTCCTTGCATCTGCCTGCATTTTAGAAAGCAGGGTAATCACAGCTGCCAGGGGAAGACCCTCAAAATAACCCGATTCCCAGGACATAAGATCTCCAGCCCTTACCTTCTTATGCTGGATCTTGTCAGGAGGCTCAGTACTCAAATTAGTGTTAATGGCCTCTACGGTGGAGGCATATTTCTCATGATCATCCACAACGGATAGGAGATATTCCCGGAGATCATCAATCATCTGTTTCAGTTCTTTATATCTCCGGCCTCCTTCTAAGTCGATCATCACCGTGGCCGAAATTTCCAGGTTATCTTTCACCTTTACCTCATGCCAGTCAATAGCGCCTTCATGAATCGCTTTTTCATCTTTTTGACGAATGATATCAAGCTTGCATTGTTGGATATACTCAAACAATTCATTGGTACGGGTCTGCATCTCAAAAGCCCTCTCTTTCCAGATGCCTACTTTTTCCGGATTCTGTTCATTGAGAAATGCAAACCTGCTGTATACCCCTGAATTTTTGTCAGCAAAATTCTTGGTGGTAATCTGAAGTCCATTGTCGACCAATACAAATGCATCCAGCACCTCCTTTGAAACATTCAGTGCCAACATGGCTGTCAGCACCAAATACATCATACCGATCATCTTTTGTCTCGGTGTTTCTTTACCGTGTGCCATAGATCAGGATTAAAGGTTAATTACTTTTTTCTGATGCTCATCGCCGAGAGCATGTTGCCGTAAACATTGTTCAGTTCAGACAGGCTTTCGCTGAGCTTCACAATTTCACTCTTATACTTCTGGGTCTCCTCAACTGAGGCCTGAAGACTGGAGATCATTTCGTTCAACCCTTTGTAAACCCCAGAAGTACCCTGTAGATGATCCTGGCTTCCTTTGACCTGTTCAGAATATGAAGAATTCAAATCAGCAAGATTCTTATTGAGATTCTCCAGCTGACCGTTAAATTGTTTCTGGCTCTGTGAAATATTGGTGTGCTCCTGTTTTACTTCACCCGACATGGCCTCATAGGTGGCAGTCAGGTTGGCGCTGGAAGCTGAAAATTTATCAGCAATGTCCTTGCCTTTCTGGTCGATCAGAGAAGCTGTACTTTTATACGACTCGGCCAGGGTATTCACAGATTCATTGAGAGCACCCGTATTGGTGCCATAGGCGGTGGCCACATTGTCCATGTTCTGCGCGGCTGAACCCATCTTGTCGAAGTACTCCTTGGTAGCCAGTGATGCGGTGGTAATATCACCAATGGTCTCGGTGGTGGAAGAAATGGTATTCAAATGTTTACCAAGGCTCCGCACATCCTCTGCATTGATCTGAGATTGCTGGAATAGCTCATCAAATTTCTGCAGTCCCACATTCCTGTCGGCAATGGCTTGCTCCTTGTACTCGTCAATTTCGTCCGGATCGGACATTCCTGCCAATTCAGGATAAACCAGGGTCCAGTCGAGCTCCTCATGAAGCGGCTCGAATGCCGAAAAGAAGAAAATAATCGCCTCGATGATCAGTCCGGATGCCAGTGCAACTGTGGAACCAGGCCAGTGCTGGATCTTAAAAAGAGCTCCGATAATTACAATAGAGGCACCGAAGCCATAAAGCTTGGCCGTGAAACTTTTCCAGCCCGAACTTTGTACAATCTCTGTAATTCCCATTATATAAAGTATTTAATTATTGATCACCTAAATACGAACGTACACATCGGAATCCAATGTATGATTTAGCAGTGTCCTGATATTCATAATCACGGGTACTGACCTGGAGCCAACGGGCAATGTCTTTCCAGGATCCGCCCCTGACAACCTTCCGCTTCAATACAGGCGGATCATCAGGTTTAGCATTGTAATTGTAATAGGGGTTCATATCATGTGAAAACACATATGCCGAAGGATCATAAGCAGTAATTGTCCATTCGGCCACATTCCCTGCCATATCGTATAGGCCGAATTCATTGGGAACTCCATAATAACCAACCCTGGCAGGATACATGGAACCGTCGTCCGTATAGTTACCGCGCAATGGTTTGAAATTGGCGATAAAACAGCCCAGCTTATTTCTCAGGTAAACACCGCCCCAGGGGTACATGCTGTGATCCAGATTACCTCTTGCTGCATATTCCCACTCAGCTTCAATGGGAAGCCTGTAGTCCTGAACAGTGGGCTGATTACTGTTGGCCAGTGCATGATTCAGATAGCTGGTCCTCCAATTACAGAAAGCATTGGCCTGTTTCCATGTGATCCCGACTACGGGGTAATTGTCGTAAGATGGGGAGCGGAAATACATATTTGTCATGGGTTCATTAAAAGAGTAGGTAAAGTCCCTGACCCAAACCAGGGTGTCGGGATAGACCAGAACCCAGTCTTTGTTTACAAATGAAGCCCTGCTTGTTATCTCTTCCTGTTCGCCATTGGGTCTGGTGACAGTCCCGCCATACGAAACCACAGGATCCGTATTGCCTCCGGAATAATCCAGGCGGAAACTATTGGCGGCTTTTGAAGCCTGAACCAGGTCAATCCAATAATAATTATAAATAAGCTTGGTAACATTAAGCTCTTTTTTGATTAGGGACAGTCGATCGGCTCCGCTGTAGTAAATACCCATGTCATCAATAATCTGAGCAATGTTACCTTCTTTGTCTTTGGAAGGATCCAGTGAAGCGTTCCAGTCGATGATGGGTTCTCCATCCCTGTCCTCATAGGGCTGGCCCTCATCATCCTTCAGGATAAAATCTTCAATTCCCTGGATGGCAAGTTCTTTTCGGATAATAGAATCGCGTATCCAGTTGACATACTGCCGGTATTCATTGTTGGTAATTTCTGTTTCATCCATCCAGAATGCATCAACGGCAACGGTCCTTGCCATATTGTTCTGAGTCCAGGTTACATCCTGGTCACTGGGACCCATCAAAAAAGAACCTGTAGGAATCGGTACCATTCCAAATGGATCGGGTTCAGCATAAGCTTTTCTACCCTCTACTCCAACAAGCTCACCACTGTTGTAAGAACTACAACTTCCGATGAGTGCTGCTATACCAACTAAAATAACTATTTGTTTCATAGCTAAACGCTTAAAAGATGCAAAAACCAACGTTTTTCCAATTGTTTAAATTATAAAAAACAATTTAAATATAAGTATATTTTACAAAAATCTTATACTCTTATACTTTTGCGGACTCTTGTCAACACTGAGATCGAAGCAATATCGAACTGTAACTTCATGTGACCCGCTGTTGTACTTCAGAAGGGGAGAAAGTTCAAAATCGTATGAATAACCGATCTTGATCCCATTCATCAATTCTATCCCGAAAAGTGCCGCAATAGCGCCTCCAACTGAATAAGAAACTCCTCCCCAGAACCTTTTATTGTATCTCAGGTTTGTATTCAGGTAAAGGTGGTTGGATCTTGCGTCTGTCTGAACCATTAGAGAAGGCATGATCTCAAACATTGGATTGGCTAACTGGATGTTATATCCTGCCATCAGGTAATAGTGCCTGATGAGTTTTGCCTCTGCAAGATCCTCTGGAAAGTCAAAAGAGGTCTGATTCAGGTGTGAGGTGGAGACGCCGACGTAAAGATTGTCGGTATTGTAATAGACCCCAAGGCCCATATCGAATCCAAATACACTACCTCCATTTTTGGGAATGGCATCGTCGGAATCGGGAGTGATAATGTCTGCCCCATTCCAGGATGGCGTCAGAGACTGGTTGGCAAGTCCCACATTGGCGCCAATTCCCAAGCTACCCATTCCCACATCGATCCTGAATGCATATGAAAAACTAAAAGTGAAGTCATTGTTGAAGGCCAGGTTGTCATTCATCAGGTTTAGCCCAATCCCGTGGGTCCTTCCAAAAAGACTGACCGGCATATGTGCCGTGAAAGTGGTGGTAACAGGTGCATCGGGAAGGCCGGTCCACTGGTTGCGAAAAGCTGCCCCAAGACAGATATTATCGCTGTTTCCAACGGCTCCGGGATTAAAATATGGAGCCATAAACATATTCTGACTGAATTTCGGGTCCTGCTGGGCCAAAAGATTCAGGGAAACAGCTCCAAAAAAAATTATGACTACCAATCTCTTCATCATCCTGAGAACTCACTGTAAGGCTCTTTATTTTCAGCTTTTTGAGCTCTGTAAATTAAGTAAAAATAGTTCTACAACACAAATTTTATTAACCGCAGAATGTTCATAACCCAACTGTCGTTTCAGGCCATTGAACTGTTCAAAAAACGGTTCAAACCTTCTAATTAAACGTCGATTACTCCTTTTCATTACCCAACCTGTTAAGAAAACGCCACCAGCGGTCCGGTATTTCCTGATTAGAGGCATGCTGGTAATCCTCATACGAACATGAAACAAAAAAGTTATACCCAGTGACAGGATTCTTTACAGGAATTTCCATCCACCAGCGTTCAGAGAGGGTGCATTTGAGAAAAATAATGTAATGTCCGGCTGCATTCAGGTTGACGATGAACTTTTTGATGTGTTCCGGTGTATCTATCGGATTTTCAGGGATTCGGTGAGAAATACCTTCTAGAAAATACCAGGCAGCCTGGGCGGCAAGATGGGCGGTTTGACCGTTCATGTCAGAGGATGGATTTATCTCGAAAAAACCCAGGGAGGTTACCTGTTCACTGAGTCCTGCGTAACGGGTGATCTGACATAGCTCATTGCCATAGAATCCATTGGGCGAAGGAGTGGATGATCCCGGGGCATCGGCATGCCTGACCGCACCCATATCGATACTGATGAATTCTGAATCACGGATCAGTGGTTCGGTTTGCTGTATATCTTTACGGGCTTCTCCCAGGCGAATACTCTCAAGGTAAGATTTTTCCAGTTGTTGTAGCTGATTATCAGTTACAAAATAGGCCTGATGTCCAAGATTAGTAAAACTGAATCGTTCTCTGACAGCCGGATCCAGAATCTGGTTCAGATAGTTTCGACTATTCACAACATCCGCTTGCCCGGAAAAATCCAACATGGAGTCAATGGTGAGGATCTGATGAAGGCCTTCCTGTTTCTCAAGGGCCAGGAAGACACCTCTGCTAAGGTCCTGCGACCCTCCCAGAATAATGGAGATCATGTCTCGTTCCATCAATTCCAGAAGAACATCTCTTATGGCATAGTAAGTGTCATTTACCGAACCTCCATTCTTAATGTTGCCCAGGTCATAAATCCTGAGATTTTTATTGATCTTCTTGAGTTGGTAGAGTTTACTCCTGACCTGGTCAGGAGCCTCTTTACTCCCTTTGATAAAAGCGTTGCTATCTTCGGGAATACCCAGGATAGCTACCTGGTGTTTATCCAGCTCGCGAATGGGGAGATCCGGAGTGTGGACCGAAATGTGATGACTGAATGATTCGTTGTTTTCCAGGTATTCGAAATCGGGCCTTTCCAGGCTTACGGGATCGAAATAACCATTGAGGTCCATGGGATGTTGGGTTTTGAGTTTTATTTCTTCGTCCGGGAGGCAGCCTTTTCAATTATCTCGCGACACTCTTCAAGGGTCAACTCTTCGGGTTTCCTGCTTTTGGGGATTCGATAATTCTTTTTTTTGTAAGAGATGTAGGGTCCGTACCGACCATTGAGGATCAACAGATCAGGTTCTTCTTCGAATTGTTTGATGTTCCTGTTTTCTGCTTCGACACGTTTTTCATGGATGATCTCAAGGGCACGATCCAGCTGGATTGTATAAGGATCATCGGCTTTGTCAAGACTAAAGAACTTGGAACGGTGACGCACATAGGGCCCGTATTTCCCCACTCCAATAATTACATCTTCTTTTTCGAACTGCCCGATATTACGGGGGAGGCGGAATAGATCCAGTGCTTCCTCAAGGGTGATGGTTTCCAGACTCTGACCCTTGAGCAGGCTGGCAAACCGGGGCTTCTCTTCATCACTTGCCTCGCCGATTTGAGCAATGGGACCGAAACGGCCAATTTTCACACTCACCGGCTTTCCCGATTCGGGATCTTCACCCAGTATTTTTTCGCCCTTAGATCGTTCTGAGGTCTGGGTGGCTGAATCAACTTTTGAATGAAAAGGATTATAGAACCGCTCGATCATTTTGGGCCAATTCAGATTTCCAATAGCGATCTCATCGAATTCTTTTTCCACAGAAGCCGTAAAATTAAAATTCATGATGTTCTGAAAATATTGTTCCAGGAAATCATTTACGATGATTCCTATGTCAGTTGGGAAAAGTTTGCCTTTCTCAAATCCATATTTCTCCTGGATCACCTTTTGCGCAATCGCGTCACCCTTTAAGAGCAACTGAGACATTTCGCGGAGATTCCCTTTGCGATCCTCCTTGACCACATATTCTCTTTGTTGAATGGTGGAGATTGTGGGTGCATAAGTGGATGGACGACCGATCCCAAGCTCCTCCATTTTTTTGACCAGGCTGGCTTCAGCATACCTGGCCGGTTGCATGGTAGATTTTTCTGTGGCTTCGATCTCTTCCCTGTTCAGATGGTCCTTCACCTTGACAGGCGGCAACAACCCACGTGTTTCCTCCTCCTGTTCATCATCGGTGGATTCCATGTAAACTTTCAGGAAACCATCAAATTTCAGTACCTCTCCCGTTGCAACAAATCGTTCAGAAGCACCGGATACAACGATAGAAATGGTGGTCTTTTCCAGTTGTGCTTCACTCATTTGAGAGGCAAGGGTCCTTTTCCAAATCAGCTCGTATAGCCGTTGCTCGGCCCTGTTGCCCTCCACAGTGGACTGATCTAAATAGGTGGGCCGAATAGCTTCGTGTGCTTCCTGTGCACCCTTGGCTTTGGTGGTGAAGTTCCTCGATTTCAAGTATTCCTCGCCAAAGGATTCCCGTATCTTTCCAGCTGCAGAGCCTATGGCAAGTTTGGAAAGGTTCACCGAATCGGTCCTCATGTAGGTGATCTTTCCAGATTCATAAAGTCGCTGAGCCACAGACATGGTCTGGTTTACGGAGAATCCCAGTTTCCGGCTTGCTTCCTGTTGCAGGGTGGATGTAGTAAAGGGAGGTGCGGGTGATTTTTTTAACGGTTTCTTTTCAACGTTATCGACCGTGAAATCACTGTTCTGACATGTGGAAAGGAAGTCCCTGGCCTCCTTCAGAGTATCGAATCGCCTGGAAAGATCTGCCTTAAAGTGGCTCCATCCCCCTTTTCCATCGGACACTGAAAATTTCCCTGTAACCCGAAAGTACTTTTTGGATGTAAATTTTTGAATCTCTCGCTCTTTTTCCACGATCAGTTTTACGGCAACTGATTGCACCCTTCCGGCAGATAATGAAGGTTTTATCTTTTTCCAGAGCAAAGGAGAGAGTTCAAATCCCACCAAACGGTCCAGGACCCTTCGTGCTTGCTGAGCATTCACCAGGTTGGTATCTATATGGCGGGGATTATCCAGGGCATTCAGAATGGCGTCTTTCGTGATCTCATGGAAAACGATCCGACGGGTCTTCTCTTGCTCCAGTGAAAGTTCTTCAAAGAGGTGCCACGCAATAGCCTCCCCTTCACGGTCCTCATCAGTGGCAAGCCATACCAGCTCAGATTTTTTCGCCAGCTCCTTTAACTCTTTAACCACTTTCTTCTTGTCGGTTGGGACAATATACTGTGGAATAAACCCATCGTCCACATCAATACCAAGATTTTTCTTGGCGAGATCCCGGATATGCCCGAAACTGGATTTGACTGTGTAGGCTTTCCCCAGGAACCGTTCAATGGTTTTTGCTTTCGCAGGAGACTCTACAATTACAAGATTCTCTATCATTTTTTTTAACTCCGTCGTTTATAAATTGACCACAAAATAAATTAAATGAGCGTTCACCTTCAAAATTTATGATACAAATAATTACTATTTTTGACGCAAACTAGGCTTTTCATGGTTCAGAAACCCGGCAAAACTACAAAATATTTAATCATCCTCTGGACACTATACGTAATACCTGTGGTATTGTTCATTGTGATCATGGTTTTAATTGGAAATGGGAAAATGGGATTTATGCCCGATTTTGCCCAGTTAGAGAATCCTCAAACCAATCTTGCCTCAGAACTTATTACCGAAGATAATGAGTTGCTTGGGAAGTATTTTGTGGAGAATCGAACGTTTGTCAATTTCGATGACCTTGCCCCGCACCTGGTAGATGCACTGATAGCTACCGAAGATGTGAGGCATTACAGGCATTCGGGGGTTGACATGCGCAGCCTGACAAGGGTGCTGGTCTATTCGGTTTTGCTTGGAAAGAATGAGGGGGGAGGAAGTACAATTTCACAGCAATTGGCCAAGAACCTGTTTCCCAGGGACACAGCCATACGGCGATCCAGCATTGGAAGATCGGTACATCTGGCAGTGAATAAATTCAAGGAGTGGAATACTGGCGTGAGGCTGGAGCGCAGTTATACCAAAGATGAGGTCATTACAATGTATCTCAATACGGTCTCTTTTGGTGGAGAATCTATTGTAGGAATAAAATCTGCTTCCAGAACATTTTTCAATACCACACCCGATTCCGTCACTCTGGACCAGGCAGCTATTCTTGTGGGAATGCTGAAAGCACCTACCGCTTATAATCCCAGGATTAACCCGCAACGCTCCTTTCACAGAAGGAATATTGTGATCAGCCAGATGGAAAAATACGGATATCTCCAAACAGAGGTGGCCGATTCAATTAAGCAGCTACCCATCAGTGTGGATTATAACCTGGCCAGTCACCTTACAGGACATGCCAAACATTTTCGCACTTTTCTGGCCGGGTTCATGAATAAGACCAAACCGGAACCGCCATCCACAAACGCCGGGATTCTGGCCTGGGAGCGATACAGACGTGATTCTTTGCGTTGGTCCAATGACAGGCTCTATGGGTGGATAAACAAAAATTTCAAGCCCGATGGCACACAATATAATCTCTATAGAGATGGTCTGAAGATTTATACCACCATCAATTACAAAATGCAGCAATATGACGAGGAGGCGATGGAGGTTCAGATGAGGGAAATTCTTCAGCCAGAATTTTTCAAAGAGAAAAAGGGCAGAACCAATGCCCCGTTTGAGGATATCTCAAGGGATGAGATCAGAACGATCTTGCATCGTTCGGTAAGGTGGACCGACCGGTATAAGTACATGTCTGGCAGGGGAGCATCCTGGGATTCCATCCTCTATGCTTTTGATCAGCCTGTTCCCATGAACCTGTTTTCATGGAGTGGACCCATTGATACGGTATTGACTCCCATGGACTCGATCAGGTATATGAAACATATATTGCGGGCAGGATTCATGGCCATGGAACCGGCCACCGGTCAGGTGAAAGCTTTTGTAGGTGGTCACAATTACCGCTATTTTCAGTATGAACATGTTTACCAGGGCAGAAGACAGGTAGGATCCACCATAAAACCATTCCTCTACCTGCTGGCCATGCAGGAGAACTATTCACCCAGCGAATTGATCCCGCTGGTCCCAATAACCTTCCAGGATGGAGTAAATGATTCTACCTATACACCGAGGGCCCCTGGAAGAAATATTTTTGCTGGCAAAAAAGTCTCTTTGAAGTGGGGACTGGCCACTTCGCATAACTGGGTTTCAGCCTGGTTGTTTAAGAATTTTAATCCTGAGAATGT
>JAUVKN010000033.1 GCA_030596245.1 Bacteroidia bacterium
AGTTCCGGTGCAGAAGCTACCCATCCGCCAGCAGGACCAAGGAGCTCAATATTATTTCCACCATAATAGATGGGAACTTTTTCCCCTGAGCCGTCCATTGAATAAGAGATCATTTTACCAGCACTGCTGTGATATCTGACTTCGTTGGGATACTTCTGATGATAAAAGCTTTTGCCTATGTGCATATCATGGATGTCCAACGGCTTTAACAGGTTCATTACTACGTAGTCCTGATAAGGCATTCCGCTTTTTCGCTCGATGATCTCCCCAAGGATAACATATCCAAAATTTGAGTAACTGTAACGGGTTCCTGGTTTATAGTTGAGTCTTCGTGAAAGTGTATATTGTAATAAGTCGTCGAATGATGCGGGGGACTTTACATCCATTTTCCGCGCGATGTAAAGTGAGTTAAATATGGGATCTCCAGAATATCTTGACCAACCTGCAGTGTGGTTAAGCAGATGGCGAACAGTAATTTGCTCCAACCGCTTATCACGATATGCTGTGAATATAGAGTCATTTAAAATTCCAAATTCACCAAATACTGTTTCATCCAGATCCACTTCTCCTTCCTCGTAAAGCTTCATGATAGCTACCGCAGTGATTAATTTTGAAACAGAAGCAATTCGGAACAGATGTCCGGGCTTCACTTCCTCATTTGTTTCGCTGTTTGCAATACCAAATCCTTTTGCATAAACAAGCCTTTCATCTTTGGTGATCGCTAAACTGGCTCCATGGATCCTCCAACTCTTAATAAACGAATTTATCTGGCGGTCAATGACCCCGGTCTCCTCAAAATCGGAATATTGATTATCAAGGAGAAGTGAAAACGGAACTTCTTCATTGCTTAGAAGAGAGGGATAGCCTTTATCTGAAAAGGTGAGGGCTATTTCTCCAAAAAAGAAGAGGGTCAATAAAACTAAGAATGCTAAAAATTTTTTCACGTACTATATTATTGTTAGATAAACTGTGCTCTTTTCTTATGCAAATTTATAGTTAAAACAATTTCAGAAGAAAAAGTTCAATGTCATGATATCAACTCCTTCTTGTTAATAGACATATCAATTTGTTATTCAGTTCTTTAATAGACAGAATACATGAGTGCGAATACTCATATATATACTTTCGTTAAGGTCTCTTCGCATAAAATAACCGACTTTAATAGGACGTTTATAGACCATTTATGATCTCTTGACTGCGATTAGTCAAAAATCTGCTTCGCAGAAAATGTGAAAGTCAAAAAGTAAAAGGAAGGCACACTTAACCCGACATTACAAAGGGGTATAAAACACGAATGGGAGCCAAATTTGCATCTGGTTCCCATTCCACTCGTTAGCTACCGTAGTCGCTAATTTGCGCCAAGTTACTGTTATTGTGACCGGAAAACACGACCGAAGTCCTGAAATCCCCTCCGCTGCCCGACGAATCGAACAACTTGCATCTTTGCTGTCCGAAGACAGTGTCTGATGCTCAACTGTTAACAACTTCCGCCGCGTATTCAGGTACACTACGGTTTCGGTTCGAATCTCTGGTGATGCCTGTTACAGCACCTCCGGTATCCCAGCCAACAGTCCGATCCGAAGATCGGGAGAACAGCATCAATACCTGGTTAGCTATTCCCGTGACTCATATTCTTGCACCCGGGTTGCCCCGGCTGCTAATGATTCAACATTTAAAGAACTGAGTGGCCTTTTATCGCTCACTTGATAGGATCAAAAGTATATGGTTTATGGTCTCATTCCAAAAAATTTGGGATGAAGAATTGAACATTAAATGAACAGGTTTTATTAACAATTAGTTAATAAGATGTTAATCTCAATAGGTATATAATTATAGGTTAGCGGATTGGTAAATCAGGAAATATAAATACACTGTTGATATCAATCGACTCTTTCTCAAAACAAGCTCCCTGTGACCGGGTAATTATAAGGTTTTATGATATCCGGATTGGATGAATATGTGTCTGCTTTGGATAGTGCCGGAGATACAGTATGTGCGTGAAGTTCCTTCTCCTCAAAGGGCTGAATGAGCTGGTTCGCTTTGCGAAGGGATATTTCCCCGGTGATCCATTCACTCTCAATTTCCGGCCTGAGGATTACAGGCATTCGCTTTTTCATATTATGGATCTTCTCCATAAGCGGATTTGCTGATGTGGTGATAATGGTAAATGTACGAAAGAGTTCTCCACTGTCAGGATCTCTCCAACTGTCATGCAGTCCTGCAAAAACGAATGATGCGTTGCTCTTTAATCGGATGTACCAGGGAATCTTTACTCCATTGACCAATTGCCATTCAAAAAATCCGTGGGCGATGACCAGGCAACGTCCACTGCGCAAAGGTTCCCGAAAGGAAGGTTTTTCATGGAGGGACTCTGACCTGGCATTGTAAGTGTGTTTCCTGATCTGCATTGCTTTTTCATGGTCTCCCGCCCATGCAGGAATCAAGCCCCATTGCATCAACTGTACACTACCAGGCTCATTCTGTGTAATTACCGGTATAAGGGGATTGCTGAATGCCCTGTAAAAATAATTGAAATCAAAATCATACAACGCAGAGGTGTCCACTGAAAACCGCTTTTCAATGGCCTTTCTTGTGAGATGAACTTCAATGGTAAAACACATGTGAGTTAAAAAGTTGAAAGCTAAAAGTTAAAAGTTCTTCGGTATAAGATAAACAATTATGAAATATAATTTGTTAAGTTCTCATATCAGTTGATGAATGGAACCAAAACCTGAAATACTTCCCTATTTCCCATTGAGTGTTTTTCTCTTTCCTGGAGAAGATATTCCGCTGCGAATTTTTGAACCCCGGTATAAGCAGCTTATTGATGATGCACGTACCACTGGTATCACCTTCGCGATCCCGTTTGTGATTGATCAGGAAGTCCAGGAGTTTGGATGCGAGGTCAAGTTGAAAGATGTTGTAGCTGAGAATCCTGGCGGACGGATGGTCATCACTGTAGAATCGCTTGCTGTAGTGCAAATCGTAAGTTTTACCAAACAACTTGAAGGAAAACTCTACGCAGGCGGAGACATCAGGCGAATGCCCTGTTCTGATCCGGTGGAAAGCAAGGAGCTTATGGGGCTGATTGAGAATTATACCGATCAATTTGATAAAGAGTTTCTCAACTGTTGTGACCGATCAGTTATTACCCGTCAGGATGTAATGAAAGCACTCAATCTCTCTTCCGATGACAAGTATATGTTTGTTTGTCTGCCTGATGCAGAACATAAAGAGGGTTATCTGGCTGGTCAGCTCCGTTACTTGCAAATGATTCGAACACAAGAGACCCAACTGGGTAATGATTTCGGATTGAACTAATCCCTCCTGCCCTTTTCGGGTATACTCAATTTCAATCGATCAAGGTCCTGTTTTAAACTGGCCACCGTCCGTACCAGTTGATTCTCGGGAATGACCGGCTCCGGGATCTCGTGACTGATAAAGTGTGTAAACTTCCAGATCTCCCGAATCTCATTTACCACGATCTCATAAGGCTCATACAACGGATTCAGTGAATAGAGGATGAGCAATCCATCCGAATCTATCCTGTTTTCAATTATTTTGAAGACAATACCCTCATCCATGGTCAGGACAACACAAGCTTCCCCTGTTTTCAGCTCCTTCCAGTTCTGTATAAATTCACCTGTGACCCATGCTTTTTCGGGGATAGGAAGCATGGAATCGCCCTGCAGTTGAAAAGTCCTGTATTTCTTCTCTTTTGAAAGGAACGGAAGCTGAAATACCTGCAAATCACTGATGTACTCAGGATCAGCAAATCCATTGGTATATCCTGCCTGGGCCTTCACTGGTACCAACTCAATATTTTCCTGGTTTTCAGTATTAACTGTGGAAGCCAGCACCCGTAGATTTCCACCCAGCAGGAACAGATCTTCTCCGTGTTCCAGCTGCCGAAGTTGTGTTTCACTCATCTTTGAAAGATCCACTTTCAGCAGTGTATCCACTGCTATATGATAATAGTTTGAGAACACCAGGAGCGCTTCAAGCCCCGGCTGCGCCACCCTGTTCTCATAACCGCTCAGTGTGGAACGCTTCATCTGGAGTTGTTTTGCTACTTCATCCTGTGTACGGTTTTTACGCCTGCGCAGGAGTTTAATATTCGAATCAAAATAGATCATAAAAACCGTGTTTATTGTTGCAGAAAATACCTTATATGATTATATTGTAATCACTACAATGATTAAATATTAATCAAATATAGGATAAAATATTAACACGAGCAAAGCGAACATGACACGAAATATTGTGCATATGGACCTGGATACGTTTTTTGTATCTGTGGAGCGGTTGATGAATAGCAAGCTGGAAGGAAAAGCAGTGATCATAGGGGGCATGTCGGACCGGGGTGTGGTTTCAGGCTGCAGCTATGAAGCAAGGCAATTCGGGGTGCATTCGGCCATGCCCATGAAGATGGCACGGTCGCTCTGCAGTGAGGCCATTGTAATCCGTGGAGACATGGATGCCTACAGCCGGCACTCGCGGATAGTCACTGACATCATCGCCGAAGGGGCCCCCGTGTATGAGAAGGCTTCCATCGATGAACACTACCTGGATATCACGGGTATGGATCGTTTTTTTGGATGCATGCAATGGACCCATGAATTAAGGCAACGCATTATGAAGGAGAGCGGACTGCCCATCTCTTGTGGCCTTTCGATCAACAAAACGATTTCAAAGATTGCTACCGGAGAGGCCAAACCCAACGGGGAGATCGAGATCCCGAACCGGCAGGTGAAAAACTTCCTCTCCCCCCTTTCAATCCGGAAGATCCCCATGATTGGGAACAGGACCTTTCATCTGCTGCGTTCCATGGGAATCTCCACCATCGGTACCCTGGGGCAGATCCCTATGGAGATGATGGAGAGTCTGCTGGGAAAAAATGGTATTGCGATCTGGAAAAAGGCCAATGGCATTGATTCCTCTCCTGTTGTCCAATATTCAGAAAGGAAGTCCATCGGGAGTGAAAGAACCTTTCAGCGGGACACCATGGATGTGGCGGGCCTACACGACCTGCTCACCTCCATGGTAGAAAAGCTGGCCTTCCAGTTGCGCAAAGAGGAGAAACTCACCTCCTGTATCACTGTGAAGATCCGCTATTCGAATTTCGACACCCACACCTTACAGAAACGGGTTCCCTACACCTCTTTCGACCATGTGTTGATGCCCATTGCAAGGGAGCTCTTCGACCGCCTTTACCAGCGGCGCATGCTGATACGGCTGGTGGGGGTCCGGTTTTCCGGACTGATCCGTGGTGTACAGCAACTGAACCTGTTCGAAGACACCTCGGAAATGGTTCACCTTTACCTGGCCGTGGATAAACTGCGCAGACGCTATGGTTCCGACTCGGTCAAAAGGGCCAGTGGTATACAGCTTCGCGACCTGGAAGAACGAACTGAGCAGTCACAGCTACAGAAGGGTCTCCCTTCTCCGGAAAATCGTCAGCAGATCGACAACCTCAAGAACCGGCGGTTTAGATATTGGTATAGGTGAAGGTTAGTGGTTATTAGTTAATAGTTAATAGTTAGTAGTTATTGGTTAGTTTTTTTAATTAACCACTAACGCGAACGTAGTGAGTATATTAACAATGTGAGTGAAGCGAACATGTATCTAAACAACCATTCATACTATAGCCTGCGATATGGAACCATGGCGGTGGAGACACTGGTGGAAGAAGCAGTGAGACTGGGCATTGAGGTGCTGGCGCTAACCGACATCAATAACTCCATGGGCATGGTGGATTTTGTGAAGGTCTGTAATGAACAGGGGGTCCATCCCATCGCCGGGATCGAGTATCGGGACAAGGACCGGTACCTCTATACGGGTATTGCACGAAATCCCAATGGATTCAGAGAACTGAACGACTTTCTCTCTTACCACAACGAGTCAGGAGTGCCCCTGCCAGAACGGGCACCACCACTGGAGGATGTATGGTTCATATATGATTTTGAGGATAACCCCTGGCAGGTGCATGGAACGAAGTTGGGCAGGCGGAAATTGCGGGACCAGGAGTTGATTGGGGTGCGACCGGGAGAGGTGAACAAAATCCTCACTTCCCGATGGAGTTCAGACCGCTCCCGGTTGATTGTACGTCACCCTGTGACTTTTCTCCATCAGAAGGAGCATGCACTGCACCGGCACTTGAGGGCCATCGATCATAACATCCTGTTGAGCCAGCTGAAACCGCATCAGATGGCACTGGAGAGCGAGGTGCTACTGTCACCGGACCTGCTGCACTGTGCCTATGAAGAGTATCCCGAGATCCGGAGGAACAGTGAGGATATGATGAAAGATTGCTGGATGGGGTTTGATTTCACCACGGTAAAGAACAAAAAGAGCTTTACCGGGACACTTCATGATGATAAGATCCTGCTGGAGAAACTGGCCATGGAAGGGATGGAGTATCGTTATGGGCACAGGAACAGGGAGGCACTGAAACGGATCAGACATGAACTGGAGATCATCGACAGGCTCGGTTTTTCCTCCTACTTCCTGATCACCTGGGATGTGATCAGATACTCTATGTCACGCGGGTTCTACCATGTGGGAAGGGGCAGTGGTGCCAACTCCATCGTTGCCTACTGTCTGCGCATTACCAATGTGGACCCCATCGACCTGGACCTCTATTTCGAGCGCTTCATCAATCCAAAACGGACCAGTCCACCTGACTTTGATATCGATTTCTCATGGAAGGAACGGGATGAAGTGCTTGATTATCTCTTTAAAAGATATGGACGGAAACATACGGCACTTATCGGGACTGTATCCACCTTCAGGGACCGTTCCATCTTCCGGGAGCTGGGCAAGGTGTATGGCCTTCCCAAAGAGGAGATCGACCTGCTGGTGAAAGAGCCCGAAAGTAAACTGAATGAGAACCATATTACCCGCCGCATCTATGAAACAGGAAGCCTGTTGATGGATTTCCCCAACCTGAGGAGCATCCATGCGGGAGGAGTGCTTATCTCCGAAGAACCCCTTACAGCGTACACAGCGCTGGACATGCCCCCCAAGGGTCTCCCTACCACCCAGTGGGATATGTATGTGGCCGAAACCCTGGGTTTCGAAAAACTGGATATCCTCAGTCAGCGTGGCATCGGCCACATAAAAGAGTGTGCCGAGATTATCCAGCGCAACAGGGGCATTTGCGTGGATGTACACCAGGTAGATGATTTTAAAAAGGATAAGGCACTGCTTGATCAATTGAAATCCGGAGAGACCAATGGATGTTTCTATATTGAGAGTCCGGCCATGCGCGGATTGCTGTCAAAACTGCAGTGCGATAGTTACCGTACCCTGGTGGCAGCCAGTTCCATCATCCGTCCCGGCGTGGCACAATCGGGAATGATGCGCGAGTATATCCACAGGTTTCATCATCCAGATGATTTTGAATACCTCCACCCCATCATGGAAGAGCAACTGAAAGAGACCTTCGGGGTGATGGTGTACCAGGAGGATGTAATCAAGGTCTGCCACCATTTTGCCGGACTGGACCTGGCCGATGCCGATGTGCTTCGCCGGGCCATGAGCGGTAAGTATCGGAGCAGGAAGGAGTTTGACCGGATTGCCCAACGGTTCTTTGACAATTGCCACGACCGTGGATATACCGATGAGCTAACCCAAGAAGTATGGCGGCAGATCAGTTCATTCGCCGGATACTCCTTTTCCAAGGCCCATTCTGCATCATTTGCGGTGGAAAGCTTCCAGTCGCTCTACCTGAAAACCTATTTTCCACTGGAGTTCATGACAGCTGTGATCAATAATTTCGGAGGCTTCTACCGCACCTGGGTCTACTTCAATGAGGCCAGACGCTGGGGCGCCACCATCCACCTCCCCTGTGTAAACAGGAGCGAGTATAAAACCTCCATTACCGGCAGCAAAATTTTCATTGGCTTTGTCCACCTGCAGAACCTGGAGCAACAGATTGCCGGGATGATCATTGACGAAAGAAATGAGCACGGGTTCTATAAAAATCTGGAGGACTTTCTGCAGCGTATACCCATCGGGTTGGAACAGGTGATCATCCTGATCAGGATCAATGCGCTTCGCTTTACCGGGAAGGGTAAAAAGGAGTTGTTGTGGGATGTGCACCTGATCCTTGGAAGTCAGAAAAAGAAGGATCCCATGCGTGAGCTTTTCCCCGTGCGAAAGCGAGAGTTCACATTACCCCAGCTTGAACAAACCGCCCTTGAAAACAGCTATGATGAGCTGGAGATCCTGGGCTTCTCTGTTACCATTTCTGCTTTTGAATTGCTTCAGACCTCTTTCAGGGGCCAGGTGCTTGCCCGTCACCTTCTGCAACATGTGGGAAAAAAGGTTCGTATGCTTGGCAACATGGTGACTGTTAAACATGTGCGAACCAAACATAAACAGTGGATGAACTTCGGCACCTTCGTGGACGCTGAAGGTGAACTCTTTGATGTGGTGAATTTTCCTGATTCCCTGAAGCGTTATCCTTACAAAGGACGGGGCATATACCTCATCTACGGTATCATTACAGAGGAGTTCGGGTTTCCCGGAATGACGGTGGAAAAGATGGCAAAACTACCCTACAAGCCCGACCCCCGGTATTAGTGCTCCAGACGGCGAATGTTCATTACACCTTTAACTTTCTTGAGTTTTCGGATAAGTGCTTCAAGGTGCTGTGTGTCTTTTATGAACAGGGTAATGCTTCCTTCAAACATCCCGTCATTGGAGTCGATGGAGATGGATCGCATGTTTACCTGCAGGTCCCTTGTGATCACATCGGAAATGTTGCTCACGATACCAAGATCATCGATCCCCGTAATTCGTAAAGTTACCGGAAAAAACGTGCCTTTTTCTACCTTGTTCCAGCGGGCCTTTACCACCCGGTAACCAAAACGGGAGAGTAACTGTTGGGCATTGGGACAATTCATCCGGTGGATAGAGATCCCGGAACCGATGGTCACAAATCCGAAGATGGCATCCCCATGGATGGGATTACAACAGGGTGACAGTTTATAGTCCACATTGGATAGTTGCTCATCAATCACAAGAAAATCACCCGATTCCTGGGCGGTTGCTGTTACGATCCTATCCACCGCCTCTTCCTCAATCTTTTCCGGTTTGTATTCCGCCTGTTTATCACTGCTGGTGAGCAGCTCCTTGATTTGAAGCAGATCAACTTTTTCTGTGGCTATATCAAAGTAGAGATCAATGGCATCCCTGTATTTGAAATGCTGGATCACCTTTCTGACGCTACTGTCGTTAAAATCAATCTTCCAGTTTTTGAATCTTCTTTTGAGGATCTCCTTGCCGTGCTCAGATTCTTTCAGTTTTGCCTCCTTGAGAGCCTGCTTGATTTTCCCCTTCGCCTTGGAGGTAACCACAACATTCAACCAGTCTAATTTGGGTTTCTGATTTTTTGAACGAAGTACTTCCACTTTATCACCATTTTTCAGGATATACCGGATAGGTACATTCTTCCCGTTCACCTTTGCCCCTACGCATGTGGCACCCACATCCGTATGGATATCAAATGCAAAATCCAGAATGGTGGCTTTTTCCGGAAACTTCTTCAGATCGCCGTTGGGTGTAAATACAAAAATCTCCTTGCTGAACTGACTTAGTTTCAGCTCTTCCATCAGATTGGATGCGTCCATCTCGGAGTTTTCCAGGGTCTCCCGCACCCGTTGGATCCATTGGTCGATCCCGGCCTGTCCCTTGATTCCTTTATATTTCCAGTGTGCAGCCAGTCCTCTCTCTGCAATCTCATTCATGCGTTTTGTCCGGATCTGTATTTCTACCCAGTCGCCTCCAGGAACAACCACAGTTGTATGGAGTGACTCATAACCATTTGACTTTGGAGCCGATATCCAGTCACGTAGTCGTTCAGGGTTAGGTTGATAATGATCCGTAATAATGGAATAAGCACGCCAGCAATCTGCCTTCTCTCTCTTAAGTGGAGTGTCGATGACGATTCGAATGGCAAATTTGTCATAAACCTCCTCAAATTCCACCTTCTGTTTCCGCATCTTTCGCCAGATAGAAGATACTGCTTTTGGACGGCCTTTGATATCCACACGGAATCTCTCCTTTTCCAGGTCTTCCCGTATGGGTTGTATGAATTCCCTGATGAACTTGTTTCTTCGTTGTGTTGATGCCCTTAGTTGTTCCGTGATTGTTTGATAAGCCTCCTTTTCAAGTACACTCATGGATATGTCCTCCATTTCCGACATCACATTATAAAGGCCCAATCTGTGGGCTAGCGGCGAATAGATGAATTTAGTCTCACATGCAAGAGCTATTTGATCTTTCTCATTGAGCTGTTCTATCTGCCGCATCAAATGGATTCGTTCTGCAATCTTTACCAGTATTACACGAAAATCTGTGGCCAGAGTTAGAATCAGGTTTCGCATATTTTCGGCCTGACCCTGAGTGGTAGAAGTATCCAGGTTGCTGATTTTAAGCAACTCCTCAACGATTGACGCGGTCCGTTTGCCTAATCCCGATTCGACTTGTTGCAATGGGATCCGGTTCAATTCCACACAATGAATGATCAGGGCTGCAGAGACACCCAAGGCATCCAATCCAAGCTCCTTCATGGTCATCCTGGCCAGCCTTGTAGCGTACTCTACATGCTGGATTCCGTAAAGTTTCTGATCCTCTTCCACGCATGATACCAGGAATTCAAAAGATCTTCTGACCAGCTTCATGGATGCCTTGTCATACTCGCTGCTGCAGGTACGTAAAAGTCCCCTGAACTGGTTTAGAAGCTGCCTTTTAACCGGTTCTGAATATCGTTCGATCGTTGCCATGCCTCATTCGCATGGTAAAAGTAGTCAATTTCTACAGGGAATTACAACTTCGAAGCTCGACCCCTCATTGGGTTTGCTGGTAATATTCAATTCTCCCTGATGGATGGATGTGAATTCACGAACCAGGGTTAATCCGATACCGGCACCTTTTTCGTTGGCCGTTCCACGACGGGTAAATCCACCATTGCTGGTGATCTTATTGATCTGTTCGTTATTCATGCCAATTCCCTGGTCCGTAACCCTGAAAAAGATCCTGTCATTGATAATATCCCCACCAATGGTTATGCTACCACCTGGATTTGAAAACTTGATGGCGTTGGAAATCAGGTTCCTGAAGATTGTTTCCATCATGATCCGGTCTACCTTACATATTAGAGGTTCTTTGATATCCAGCTGAAATGAGAGGTTTTTATTCGATGCAGTTTCATCAAACAGTGCAATGCAGTTTGAAATGAGGGATTTCAATTTAACCTCCTCCGGATGATAATAAGGTTCATTCTCTTTAAGACGTGACCAATGGAGCAGATTTTCAAGCAGTTCGAGCGAGTAGGACGCTGAATGTTTTAGGTGTCCCAAGAGCTTTTTCCGGTCGATTTCTGCTGAATCATCTCCTTCAATTCGATGAAGCACTTCGATGGCTGTCAACTGGTTGCCAATGGTGCCCCTTAGATCATGGGCGATGATGGACATCAATTGGTCCTTTGTCTTATTAAGGTTGTCGAGTTTAAGATTCTGTCTTGTGATTACAAGATTTTTCTCTTCCAGTTTCAATGAAGAATTCCTTAGTCTGCGCAAAAAATAGGCTACCAGCATCAAACCTGCGGCAAGCAGAAATGCAATGCCCAGGATGCTGTAAAATAAACCATTTCTTTTTCGCATCAATTCCGCGGTCAGATCTGACTGTATACGTAGATTCTCATTCTCCTGTTCCAGCACTTTGGATCGGTTCCTGAATTCCATTTCCATCACCGCTTTGGAGGTGGTTTCATTCAGCAGACTGTCGCTGTACAGGTGATGTAGCATGGCAAACTGGTAGGCTGAACGGTAATTTCCCACGGCCACTGCAATTTCCTTTTTGATCTCGTATCCCTGAACGATGTGCTCCAGGAGATTTATCTTCATGGCAATCTCAAAAGCCTGGTCAGTCACTCTTCGGGCTTCGGAAAATTGCTTCCTGTTCAGAAAAACAGATCCCAGTCCCAGGTAACAGCGTACCAATCCTTCCTGGTCTCCCAGCAGTTCCTTGATTGGTATGGCAGTTCTGAACAATTCAATGGCCAGGTCATACTCTTCCATCATCAGATGGATATCGGCCAGATGAATATAACAGTTGGAAATTATCCTTTTATCCCCAAGCTCTATTTTTATATTCATCCCTTTCTGTACGAATTCAATTCCCGTTTCGGGTTGACCCATATCCGCATAATTGGTCCCGATATTGATGAGGCAGTTGGAGACCTGGATCCGGTCATTCACAGATTCGCTCACCTCAAGTGATTTCTGGTATAGTTTCAGTGCCTCCTTGTAGTTATTGCATTTATTTTGAACCACTCCTGAATTGGATAGACAGAGGGATATATTCTTTTTGGAGTTCTCCCTTTCTGCAATATCAAGCGCTTTCTCAAAATAGGCAAGCGCCTGCTCATAACTTCCCAGAAAAACAAAAACATTCCCCATATTAATGTATGCCTGAGCAATAGCAAGGGCATCTTTCACTGTATCCAGATAGATGACCGATTCCTCGTAAACTGAAAGTGCCTCCACATATTCTCCCCGGTTCTTGTGGATGATCCCTATGTTGTTCAAACAACGGCTAATTCCGATGACCATTTCATTCCTCTTGTAATAATCAAGGGCACTTCTATAATGATTCATAGCCTGGGAACATTCAGCCATAAACAGATAAACGTTTCCTTTCTCCTTTAAAGTTTCAAAATAACTCACATTATCAACTGCTTCGGAAAAATAGGCAAGTGCCCGGTCATAGTCCAGGATGGCCAACCTATAATTTCCATGATAAGTATGCATTTTTCCAAGGAGCTGATTGTAACGCCCCAACCATTTCGTATCCTCCAGTTTTAAGGCTAACCGCTTCGCACTTTCAAGGTATTCCAGGGCCAATACTGTATCGTTGGTTTTGATCTCTTGAGCAATATGAAACATGATGCGACATTGGACAGAATCGTGTGATGGCTCACTTAAAAGTGTAATCAGGCTGTCGATTTTATGTGTATCCTGACCTGCAGAAGGAACAGTAAAAAGGCAGAACAGGCAAAGGAGCAGAGAGAGACGGTTTAACATATCCTGGCCAGATTAGTCGGCATAAAATTAAGAATTTTTATTACGTTTAAAATTTTCTGTCATATTTGTAGAGAATTTGAAATGATTATTTTATGGCAAAAAGAGTTTCGATCCCCCACACCTATGTCATTGTCTTTTCTTTTATTATTGCCGCAGCTCTGCTCACCTGGATCCTGCCTGGTGGTGAATTTGAACGTGAGACCATTGATGTAAACGGAACGCTCCGGGAGGTCATTATCGAAGGTTCCTTCCATGCTGCAGATAAAACACCTCAAACCTGGCAGATCTTTAGTGCCCTGTTTGATGGTTTTGCAGGCAAAGCCGACATCATCATATTCATCCTGATCATCGGTGGTGCATTCTGGATCATGAATGACAGCAAAGCCATCGATGTGGGGATCCAGTCTTCCCTGATCCGTGTCAGAAAGCTGGAACGATTCCGGTTATTCAGGTGGCTCGGTGTGGACAATATGATTATCACTTTAATCATGTTTATATTCAGTGTATTTGGTGCGACCTTCGGAATGAGCGAGGAGACCATAGCATTTATTATCATTTTTGTGCCATTGGCCATCTCCATGGGGTATGATTCTATCGTAGGGATCAGTATGTGTTTTGTTGGTGCAGGGCTTGGTTTTGCAGGGGCCCTTCTGAATCCTTTTACAATCGGAATAGCTCAGGGACTTTCAAGCCTCCCCCTATTTTCAGGAATCGAATACAGGCTGTTTGTATGGTTGGTGATCAATACCGTTGGTATCGCCTGGGTACTTCGATATGCTGCCAGGATCAGAAGAGATCCGGAGTCTTCCCCTGTTTATGAAACTGACAGTCACTGGAGAGGTAAGGAGAGTGTGGACCTGGATCAATTGGAGTATAACACGCCCCTTTCAGCATGGATTACTTTTATCATCCTTCTGGGAGGGATGACAGTGTTTGCTATTCTGGAACCTTCCTCCACCCTGCACATCGGAAATAGTGAATATACTTTCTGGTTTCTGCCAATTATCACCGGACTATTCGGCATTTCAAGCTTTCTTTTGCTAAGGAGATCTGTCTACTTCTTTATCCTCAATCTGCTTCTATTCACAATTATTTATTTGATTGTTGGAGTAATGGGATATGGATGGTTCGTTAAGGAGATTGCTACTCTTTTCTTTGTGATGGGGATTTTTGCCGGCATTGCCATGAACCGGAGCGCCAATCAAATAACCAAGCTGTTTATTGAAGGTATGCGAGATATTCTTTCGGCCGCAGTGGTAGTGGGACTGGCAGGAGGCATCCTGGTGATACTGGAAGATGGCAAGGTGATTGATTCCCTGCTATACCAGGCGGCACAATCGATGCAGGAGTTTGGAAAGCTTGCATCGGTGAGCATGATGTACATGATCCAGACGCTGATCAACATTGTGATCCCCAGCGGATCGGCAAAAGCTGCACTCACCATGCCCATCATGTCGCAGTTTTCTGACCTTATTGGTGTATCCAGACAGGCCACCGTAATGGCATTTCAATTGGGGGATGGTTTCACCAACATGATCACTCCAACTTCACCTGTGCTGATTGGGGTGTTGGGTGTTGCTAAAATTCCTTATGAAAAATGGCTTAGATGGGTATTGCCGTTTATGGCAATACTGATTTTTGTGGGTTGGTTGCTACTGATCCCCACAGTCACTATGAACCTGAATGGTTTTTAGAAATTGTACCCTGAGAATAGTTGCACTTACCGAAAACTTATCCCAACTCCTACTGAGTGAGTTATATAAAGGGTATGTGTGAAATCGTAATGGAGGGTCAGTACCCCCAGCTTAATCCGGGCACCCAGATTCAACCTCAGATTGTTAAAGTTTTCATATTTCACCTGAATGGGATTTTCAACGACTTCATATGTGGTTTTTCCCAGGTCATCACCCTCTGTTATAACTGAATGTACAGGGAAATGTCCCTCCAACAACAGTTCTACACGTGAGCTGGCATAGCCGATACCCTGATAAAAGGTAATCACAGAAAGGGTCTGTGATGCTATCAGATTCATGCTCCAACCTTCTATCTTCTGAATAACAAACTGGTCATCCCAGTTATAGTCTTGTTGAGGTGGCACTTCCACTGTAGGCAGGGGTTCAACCACAACATGCACCGAAGAGCTGACCTTCGTATATCCCCCCTGAAGGCTAATATCAAGGAATTTGAGTTTATTGAGAAAGGGAAGCCATTGGGATATGGAGTGCTTTCCACCCACACCCCACAATCCGATCTCCCCATAGTCCCTGTATCCAACCATGGGTACAAAACGTGCCGAAACATCAGTTCCAAATGGCAATCCAACAGTGAGTTGCCCCATGGGAAGTGGAAAGAAATCTACTCCGGTTCCATTGGGTACTGTGTACCTTGCATACTCCACATCCTGGAAATGATCCCCACCCAGATCCACCGATTGAGAATAGGAAATCTCGGGGCGCACATCTTGATCTCCTGAAATGGTAGGTGCTACATTTGTACCGCTGATGGTAGCATTATCACTTAGCTCAAGCTCAGACATGTCATAGGTTAGCGCAGATTGAGGTGCTCTGGCCCAGCTCACCGTTGCTGTAATGTCCAGTCCACCCAATTTATGGGGTCTTGCGGTATTGTACCAGCCTGCGTTCAGGTCGGATCCTACTATGTTGGAATAAGGTTTGAGGTATTCCTGTAATATGGACTCAGCATCATTAATACCCCCGTAGATAAAATCAAGTGCCAAATTTTGGGCGGAAAGCGGAACCATCCATCCAAACTGGATCATGCAAAGCAAAAATATGGTCCTTTGAGCCAAACGTTTCATGTGATTATGGTTAAGTTACATGTCAAAATTAAAAAAAAACTAAATTTGCCATCATGACAACATCTATTCAGTTTCCCAACCAACCGCTGGCGGACCGAATGCGTCCGGGAACACTGGATGACTTCATCGGCCAGGAGCACCTGGTGGGACCTAATGCTGTTATACGCAAAATGGTGCAATCAGGTTCCCTTTCATCCTTTATTTTATGGGGGCCACCCGGTGTGGGTAAGACCACACTGGCCACGATCATCTCTCATCAGATGGATCGCCCATTCTATGGCCTGAGCGCTGTTCAGTCAGGTGTTAAAGATGTAAGGGAGACAATTGAAAAGGCTAAAAAAGTACAATTTTTCGATAAACCAAACCCCGTTCTGTTTATAGACGAGATCCATCGTTTTAGCAAATCCCAGCAGGATTCGCTCCTGGGTGCGGTGGAGCAGGGTATTGTCACGCTGATTGGGGCTACCACTGAAAATCCTTCATTCGAGGTGATCTCTCCCCTGCTCTCTCGTTGCCAGGTCTATATCCTTAATGCGCTCACCAAAGAGAACCTGGTGGAGCTGTTAGACAGGGCACTAACCAAGGATACATATATTAAGAAATTTTCCATCAGGATTGTGGAGAATGAAGCCATGCTTCAATACTCCGGGGGTGATGCCCGTAAATTGTTGAATACGCTGGAGGTGGTGGTCAAGTCGGAATGTTCAGATCCTGATTTTACGCTGGACCGCGAAATATCCATCACCAATGAAATGGTTAAGGAGCGCCTCCAGGAGAATATGGCCATTTATGATAAGAATGGCGAAATGCATTCTGATATCATTTCGGCATTTATCAAATGCATCCGTGGAAGTGATCCCGATGCAGCTGTTTACTGGCTGGCCAGGATGCTTGAGGGTGGTGAGGAGATCAAATTTATTGCGCGGAGACTTGTGATCCTGGCTTCGGAAGACATTGGTCTGGCCAATCCCAACGCCCTGCTTATGGCTACCAACTGTTTCCAGGCAGTCCATATGATAGGAATGCCAGAGGCGCGTATCATTCTATCGGAAACCGCCATTTATCTTGCAGCTTCTCCCAAGAGTAATAGTGCTTATGCAGCCATCGATACGGCAATAGAAACTGTTCGTAAAACCGGCAACCTTTCAGTTCCGCTCCATTTAAGAAATGCTCCCACATCTCTGATGAAGGAGCTGGGATATGGTGAGGATTATAAATATGCGCACAGCTTTAAGGATCATTTCGTACAGGAACATTATCTGCCAGAAGAGATAAAAGATCAGCAATTTTATACGCCAGGAAAAAATCCCAGGGAAGAGGAGATGCGAAAACGACTTGATCTCCTTTGGAACAATATGAAAAGCTATGGAAAAGAGGAATAAACCTAAATTGGGGTCTGTGATCCCATCGCTGAAACATACCCAGGGCAATGGTTTCCTCCTCATTGCAGGTCCATGTGTTGTGGAAGGAAGGGATATGGCTATGGAAATTGCTGAAAAAATCCATCTCCTGAGTGAGAAGTACAAACTCCCTTTTCTTTACAAAGCCTCGTACCGAAAAGCCAACCGGTCCCGCATCGATTCTTTTACGGGAATCGGCGATGAGGCAGCTTTAAAAATTCTTGAAGAGATCGGTCACCAGTTTTCTGTTCCGGTCATTACCGATGTGCATAGTCCTGAAGAGGCTATCATGGCAGCAAATTCGGTGGATGTGTTACAGGTGCCTGCCTTTTTATGCCGGCAGACCGATCTTTTGGTGGCCTGTGCGAATACAGGTAAAACAGTTTCTATAAAAAAGGGGCAGTTTCTATCACCCGGAGCCATGAAATTTGCTGTGGATAAGGTGGTAGAATCGGGAAACAGGAAAGTAATGCTCACCGAACGAGGTACCACCTTCGGCTATCAGGATCTGGTAGTGGATTTCCGGGGAATCCCTGAGATGCAGAAATTTGGATTTCCCGTGATCCTGGATGTGACCCATTCTCTTCAGCAACCCAACCAGGCAAGCGGTGTTACGGGAGGCAACCCTGATCTCATTGAAAACATTGCCAGGGCCGGGATCGCTGTTGGAGCAGATGGTGTTTTCCTGGAAACCCATCCTGATCCGGATAGTGCAAAATCGGATGGATCCAACATGCTTCGACTCGACAAGCTGGAAAGTTTATTAAAGAATCTGATCCGGATCAGGGAAGTAATTATAAATATGTAAATTTGAGCAAAACATAACACCACCTGAACCATGCGCTCTTTGCTTCTTACCTTATCAATTATACTACTCTCCATCACATCTTCCGCACAAGATCTTGAGGAAATTCTGGTTGCTCATTATAAAGCAGCAGCACAGGAGAAAATGCAGAAAATTGAGACCATCATCACCAGCGGTAAGGATATCTATACCATGGCAGGAATTGAGTCCTCTTTTACCATGTACCAGGAACGACCAAATAAAATAAGAATCCAGGGTGAATTCCAGGGATCAGAGGTAATCCAAACATACGATGGTCAGACTGGTTGGATGTATGCTCCTGCAATGGGCATTCCGGAGCCAAAGGAGATAAAAGGCGAAGAGCTGAAGACCATTCTGAATCAGGCCGAATTCGAGAACCCGCTCTGGAACTATGAAGAAAAAGGACACGAGCTGGAACAAATAGGAACATCAGACGATGGTTCTGCAGATCATCTGAAACTTACTACAACCAATGGTAATGAACTTAACTTTTTTATTGATAAGAAGAGTCATTTGATCACTTCCATCAAATCATCTCAGATCATGGGTGGTTCGGAAACAGAGATTGAGGTAGTCCTGAAGGATTACAAAAACGTAAAAGGTATTCCTGTAGCCCAACATGTTGTAACAAAGATGAATGGAGAGGTAGTAACCACCATTGACATCGAAAAAGTGGAGTACAACAAAAAGATCGATCCCGCACTGTTTGAAAAACCCACCATCGAGTAGGTAGATTTCATTCGCATATGTTATCCCGCATTGTGATTAATTAGCTACGCTGAGCTCGCAAGCTCGGTTGTCTTTGCAAACAATCCCAGGTTGCGTATCTAACAGATGTTTATGAAATGACACTTACTCCCTGGAGTGGTTTTTATAGAAAAAAATGCAGCAGTCGTATAAGCCAGGTTCTGTATCCTGAACAAACAGGATCCCTATCATTTTTCTGAGCGGCCTACCCCCCGGCAGAAGCGGGTAGCTCTTTTTAAACCGGTATACATGGCCTTTCAGCCCGCAGGACAAACAGCTGTAACGATCACCCGTCACACTGGTGGGCTCTTACCCCACCTTCTCACCCTTACCCCGAAACCAGGGCGGTCATTCTCTTCTTTGTTCCCAAGCCTTCACAGACTTCTGTTTTTCAACAGTGCGGCACCCTTTGCTGCCCGGACTTTCCTCCACGGATCTAATGAACCCGCAGCGATAGGATCAACTGCTGCAAAATTTCAATGTTCTATGCAAAATTAGTTAATTTTGCGGACTCTCTCTTTAAACATGGATGATGCCAACAAGATAGATATTGAGAAGTACAGGTACAACCTGCCTGATTCCCATATTGCAAAATACCCCCTTGCTGACCGTGACGAATCCAAATTGCTTCATTATGATCATGGGACAATCGGTGAGCGTTC